>SLSB01000318.1 GCA_007130675.1 Candidatus Hydrogenedentota bacterium
TCACCATCGATTTCCAGCAGGCGGGTAGGTGACGGGCGCATCTGAAAGCCCACCAGCGGGAAGCGGTGAAATATCCAGGCTAAACCAAGAACCTGCTTCTGCTGAGGTGCCTTTCCTGCAGGGCATGGCAAAATGCCGCTATCTTGCTTGATTCCGGGCGCGGCGATCCCTACTCTGATGCTGTATTTCAAGTATCGAGTTTAAACGTGCGGATATGAGGAGATACGCTCATGTTATCGGGTGGGTTGGGTAATCTATGGAACTTGGTGCTTTCGCAGGTGATCATCCTGCAGCCAACCAATATGCTGGCGCAGCTCTACAACATCTTGCAGAATCTGTTGCTGTTGTCCGCCATCTTCTCGTCGTAACACCTCGCAACCACGCAAACTGGGGGAACGCCGTGGTGCAACCGGACACGACATCATGAACCGGCCGCTGGTGTGGGTGGCGCTCGGGTTTTCGGCGGGCGTGTTGCTTGCCGCGCGGGGATATACCTCCGGCATCGCAATTCCCGCAGGTTTGTGTCTCGCTGGGGCGGTGTGCCTGTATCTGTTCCCGGCGGTGTCCGTATCGCGTCCGCTCGGGGTGTTGGTCTGTTTTCTTGGGGCCGGCGCGCTGATGTACACAGCCCGGCATGGGGGCCCGCCGGGCGATCCGCTCAGCCGGTTGCTCGAGGCACACACGCCCGGCTGGTGCCGCGTCGAAGGCATCGTGCGCGATGTGCCCCATGCGGATGCTCCCGATGGCTATGCGCGTTTCTTCGTCGATGCTGACAAAATCACTCTCGAGCGACAGGAAGTGGCGGCCGAGGGAGGCGTGCTCGTCAGATGGTCCAATCCGGGCGCATTGCCATTACCCGGCGAGCGTGTAAGCGTGACCGGACGCTGGGACCTCGCCCTGGCGCGTATCAACCCCGGTATCGAGAGCTGGGAGGACAAGTTACGCCGCGATGGCATTCACACAGGCGTGACGGCTTCCGGCGCACGTGCCGTCGAGACCCTGGCGCCCGCGCCCTGGTATTCGGCCCGAAACTGGACCGCCCGCTTCCGGCGAAACCTCGCCGGGCGGCTCGAGGCGGCCATGCCCGAAAGTGCCCATGCGTTTGCGTTGACCGTCTGGCTGGGCGACCGCACCGCCCTGACTTCCGAGACCTACGCACGGTATGTCGCTACCGGCACGTCGCATATCCTTGCGATCTCGGGCATTCACATCGCGATAGTGTTTGTGACCGCCTCGGCCTTCTTCGAGGGTCTCACCTCGACGCGGAAACGCGCGGTTGCCCTTGCCCTTGGGTTCGTGTGGCTGTTTGCGCTGACCTCGGGAGCGCGTGCACCGGCACTGCGCGCCTCGATGATGTTCACGGTGTATGTTCTGGCGGATTTCGCCGGTCGCGAGCGCGACGCCCCGACCGCGCTGAGCATTGCCGCGCTGATGTTTCTCGGATGGCGGCCAAACATGCTGTTTGATGCAGGGTTTCAGTTGTCGTTTTTGAGTGTAGCGTCAATCCTGCTGTTTCTGCCGCGGCTGGCGGATGCGCTGGAATGGCTCCCCCACGCTCTGCGCCGGCCTGTTGCCATGCCGGTGGCGGTGCAGTTTCTTTCGCTCCCGATCGCGGCCTACCATTACCACGGCATCTCGGTGGCCGCCCCCTTGGCAAACCTGTTGGTGGTGCCGCTGCTGGCCGCGGCCTTGTGGCTATGCTTCATCACGAGCATCCTGTCGTTCCTGTGGATGGGCCTCGCCCAAGTCTTTGGCCATGCGCTGTTGCCCGTCACCGTGCTCATCGGAGGCATTATCGACACTATCCGCGCGGCGCCGGGCACCTATCTCGAAGTGTCGCGGCCCTCGGGCATGGCGCTGGCCAGTTACTGGCTGGCCTTCGGCCTGCTTGCGGCGGCGCTCGGGAACCGCGAGCGGCGGCAGCGCTTGTATGGCGCAGCCGGGCTTCTGTTGGTGGTAGCGGTCTTCTGGTGGCGGCCGTCGCCCGTGCCCGAGGCGGTGGTGCTTGATGTGGGCCGCGCCGATGCCATCTACATCCACACGCCGGGCGGCGAAACGGTCTTGATAGACGGCGGCGACCGCTCCGAATTCGTGGATACCGGCCGCCGCATCCTCGTGCCGTTCTTGCGCGCACGCGGCATTCAAAAAATCGACAAAGTCATCTTGACCCATGCCCACCGGGACCACATCGGCGGCCTTCTCACGGTGTTCGAGACGTTTCCCGTGGGGACGCTGCTCGTAGGCGCCGATTTGGCCACGTGCGACCCTGAATCGTTCGAGGCGCGGCTGGCCGCTCTGTGCGCCGCGCGCGGAATTCCCGTGCGGCGCGTCTATGCGGGAGAGACGATCGAGCTGACCGGCGCCGTGTTCGACATCGTGCATCCCGATGAGACATGGTCGGCCCGCCAGAACCTCAACGATCGCTCGGTCGTATGCCGTCTGCGCTGGCCCGGGGGCAGTCTGCTGCTCACCGGCGATATCGAGGAACCCGCCGAACAGCACGTCAGCCAAAGGGATTGCCGGAGCGACATTCTCAAAGTCCCCCACCACGGTTCGGCGACCTCGAGTGCAGGATGGTTCCTCGACGCCGTCGCGCCCCGGTATGCCCTTGTCTCGACAGGACCCCGGCACGGGCAAGACGGCATGGCCGCCAGCGTGCTCGAGCGCTATCGCAAACACGGAGTCAATGTGCTCCGCACCGACCGCATGGGCGGCATACGGGTCCGTCTTCTCGACACGGCCTTTACCGTCGATGCGGCCCGTCTCGAGCGCAATTATCCCGTGGCGGCGTTTTGAGATCTTTCGTGAGAGTGTCGCGGTCAGAAAACCGCGACACAGCAACGAAGCGTCAGTACAGATCGGGCGGGAACCCAGGGCGCGAGATCATCTCGATATCGATTTCATCGGGATGTTCGGCGTGCGCGGCGAGGAGTTCGCGCAGGTGGGCGACGGTATCGGCTTTGATGGCCGTGATCTCGATGCCCGTTCGCGCAGTATCCGCGTGTATCACGGTTCCCTTCACCTCGATGTGCTTGCCCTCCTCGATCGCGCAACAGATGGTACACGTGATATCGGGTGACAGGGGTAAACTGCCGGTGAGACACACTCCGAGGGCCGACATGTCGCGCGTCTCGGCCGTGATGGTCTCTCCTGCCTCCGAGATGAGGGTGACCGGCATCTCGACCGGCACCCTCGAAAACCGCCGGTGCTCGTATGTAAACGTGCTTTCGCCAGCCAATGTTCCGACCTCGGCCGCAGAACAATAGAGACCTTTGCCTCTGCCTACGCCCCCGCATGACTCGAACGCGCTATTTTAGAATTGCCCGTGTCAATATCGCAAGATTTGCACAAGGAGCGAGTTCACCCCGATTCATCCGCGATCGACCTCGGCTTCGAGCCCATCCCCGAGGACCGCAGCGGCCCCGAAAGCTGCATCGAATAGCGCACCCGCATAATGCCGAGGCGCACGTTGTTCTGGCACGGCCCCGAGTCTCCAGGTTGACGCCCATAAGCGCTAAGTGTATCAGGGACTCAGCCAGGTAATATCGCCCATGGCTGGGTTGGTGTGTGAAGGCTGGTGCATCTTCGAGTGGCCCTGTAAGGGCCATCTAGAGCTTACTAAAAAACGCCATAGACATGTGCGGATCCAGGACGGGATCGAGGATTCCGACACCTGATCAACCGATTCTCCGGTAAAGGGGAGCAGGTTTTCTTACCTGCTCTTAATCGACAGCGGACAGTTGCTGTCCGCATTCCTTAATGGCCGGTCCAACGTGGACCTTGTTCGCGAGACTGGCGGATTGCAGCCGCCAGTGAGCGGGTATGAAAACCCGCTCCCCTTGAAGAATTGTGCACGAGACCCTTGCGGTTCTTACCAACCTGCCCGGAAAGATTAGAAAACCATCCCCCAACGCGCAAAGACATGAGGCCAAATTGGTATTCAGTTTGCGGCTACACATCAATTTAATATGCTTTAATGTAGGCTAGGGCCACGCCCTGGGAATTATGTCCATATCTTTCGCATAGCGCTGTAAGGGTTTTCCAGAATTGCCTTTGGCAACTCGTCGCTCCAGCGGCGGTCACGCCGGGCCGTGTGTTCTTCATGTGTTCCTGCTCGTCATATGGCTCGCGCTTTCAGCGCTGCGAAATGGGGGGAACCGTTGATCCCGGGGCGGCGTCAAGCGCGAGCGCGTTCCTTGCCCCGGGCTATTCATGGGTCGCCCCTTGCGGGGCTGCGTAGAGGACGCCACAGCGGAGATGTGCGTGATTCTCCCAAGCCCGGTCTCCCGAGCGCCGAAGGCGCGAAGACATAAAATGTCTGGGGCTGCGCCACGCGGGGACGCGTGGCGCAGCCCCAGGTACACGACACCAAATTCCCACCGCACCAAAGGTGCGGGACA
>SLSB01000527.1 GCA_007130675.1 Candidatus Hydrogenedentota bacterium
ACCACATTGACCGTGAGCATAAACGCGCTCAACAGGCCGATCGCCGCAAACGCGGCCGAGCCGATCGCAAACCCTTTGCCGATAGCCGCCGTAGTGTTGCCCACCGCGTCGAGATTGTCTGTAATCGAGCGCACCTTCGGGTCAAGCCCCGCCATTTCAGCGATGCCGCCCGCGTTGTCGGCAATGGGACCGTAGGCGTCCACGGCAAGAACCATGCCGGTGGTGGAGAGCATGCCGAGAGCTGCCAAGGCCACGCCATACGTGCCCCCGAAATAGTACGAGAACACGACGGCCGCTGCCAGTACGATCACCGGAAGAAAGGTGCTCTGCATGCCCACGGCCGTGCCTTCGGTTACCGCGATAGCCGGGCCGGTCTGACACCGTTCAGCCAGGTTCTTCACCGGGTTGTAGCTTCCCGAGGTAAAGCGCTCGCTGACAAACCCGACGGCCATTCCCGAGAAGATGCCGATAACGCATGCCCAGGCAGGACCAAACTTCCCATAGGTCACGCCCTCAAGCACAAAGAAGTCTCCTGCGATCGCCGCAAAAACAAACACGCCGCCAATCGCAAGAAGCGCCGCGATGTACGTGCCGTTCATCAGCGCTTTCTGCGGATTGCTCTGTGCGAACAGCTTGACGTACATCACGCCCAGGATCGAGGCGAAAATACCGATGGCCGCCACAACGAAAGGGAAGGCTGTCACATACGCGGCGCCCGCTGCCTGAGACACCTGCGAAATGACGAACGCGACGGCGAGGCTGGCGATGATCGAGGCAACGTACGATTCGAGCAGGTCCGCGCCAAGCCCGGCCACGTCGCCCACGTTATCCCCCACATTATCCGCGATTACCGCGGGATTGCGCGGGTCATCCTCGGGAATGCCCGCCTCGACCTTGCCCACGAGGTCGGCGCCCATGTCGGCGCCCTTCGTGAAGATGCCGCCGCCGGCCCGGGCGAACAGGGCCACCAGCGATGCGCCCATGGCATACCCGTTGACAATCGTTGGCGCGCCATCGAACAAGAGGTAAACGATGATCAAGCCGAGCATAGCAATGCCGACCACGCCCATGCCCATGACCGCGCCGCCGCTGACGGCCACGTCAAGCGCAGACTTGACCCCGCCCGATTCGGCCGCGGCCGTGGTGCGCGCATTGGCGCGCGTGGCGATGGTCATCCCGAGCACACCCGCACTGGCGCTCGCCACCGCCCCAAACAAAAACGCTATTGCGGTGCGCCAGTTCAGCCCAAGCTCAGGCTTGATAAAGCCGACGAGCAAGAAGAACACCATGATAATCACGATAAACAGGGCCACATAGCGGTATTCCCGTTTGAGAAATGCCGCCGCGCCTTGCTGCACCAGCTTCGAGAGATGTGCCATGGTTTCGTTGCCCTGCGACTTGGACAATACGTACCTGGCCAGATAGGCCACGAACGCCAGCGCACAGAGACTGGCAAACGCGGCAACGCCTAGAAATCCGCTTGCACCCATTGATCTTGAAACTCCTCTTGGCCTGTCCTGTTTCCCGGCTGGCCCGTGGGCCGGTGGGGCGTCACCCCACAGAGCCGGAAACGGACATTACCGCTTCCCAACATCCCATTTACGTATCTTCTTCAAAGGAAACGCCTTCATGGCTCAACGCCATGCGCGACGCTTCCTGTTCGGCCTCTTTCTTGCTCCGGCCCACGCCCTTGCCCGTGCTCTTGCCTCGCAAGAGCACCTCGACCTCGAATTCCTTCTTATGATCCGGGCCTTCCGAGCGCACAATCGTAAACTCCGGCAAACCAATGCGCCGAGCCTGGCAATAGTGCAGCAACCGCGACTTGTAATCCCATATGCGCGGCCGGGCCTGTAACGCCGCTACTTCGGGTTCAAGCATCCGCACGGCAAACGCATATGCCGCCGCCCATCCCTGGTCGAGATACAAGGCCCCAAGAAGCGCCTCGAGGCAATCGGCCAGCAAAGCAGCCCGCGTCCTTCCGCCAGCAAGTTCCTCGCCCTTGCCCAGCCGGATGTGCGGCCCAATATCCAGCCCGCAGGCAAGCCGCGCCAGACAGCGACGGTTCACCATGGCCGCGCGCATCCGGCTGTATTCGCCGGGCGTACGGTCCGGGATCCGCTCGTACAGCAAATGCGCAGCCGCCAGCCCCAATGCCGCGTCTCCAACAAACTCGAGCGATTCATAATTCTCTCGCGCGTTCTGCTGTTCGCACGCAATCGAGGCGTGGGTAAGCGCCCGGTCAAGGATTCCGATATCGGTGAATTCAATCCCCAATCGCAGCGCAAGCGCCCGCAATTCACAGACCCGTGAGGCATCCTTACTCATAACGCTTGAGAATCAGCGACGAATTGTGTCCACCAAATCCTAACGAGTTTGACATGGCAATTGCAACGTCGGCCTCGCGCGCCTCGTTTGCCACGATATTCACGGGACATTCAGGATCCGGTGTTTCGTAGTTGATCGAGGGTGGAATCACGCCCTCGCGTATCGTCAAGAGCGTTGCAATCGCCTCGACCGCGCCCGCCGCGCCCAGCAGATGCCCGATCATCGATTTCGTCGAACTGACGGGCGGCATGCTCGCGCCAAACACCGTGTGTAAGGCCCGGCTCTCCGCGATATCGTTGTATTTTGTGCTGGTGCCGTGAGCATTGAAATGGCCGATGGCCTCCGCATCGACGCGCGCATCATCGAGTGCCGAACGCATCGCCCGGGCCGCACCCGAACCATCTTCACGCGGCGCCGTCACATGAAACGCATCACAACTCTCGGCATATCCCGCCACTTCCCCGAGAATCTCAGCGCCGCGCGCTCTGGCATGGTCCTCGGATTCGAGCACTAAAATGCCCGCGCCCTCGCCCATCACGAAACCGTCGCGGTCCGCGTCAAACGGCCGGCTGGCCTTCTCGGGCTCGTCGTTGCGCCGCGATAAAGCCTTCATCGAGGAGAACCCGGCCACACAGATGGGCACGATCGTAGCTTCTGAACCCCCGGCCAACATCACATCGGCCTTGCCCATCCGAATCACATCAGAGGCGTCGGCAATACAATGGTTCCCCGTCGCACACGCAGTAACCACCGCCCGGTTAGGCCCCTGAAGCCCCAAGCGGATGCATATCTCGCTCGACGCCATGTTGACCAAGGCCATCGGCGCCAGCAAAGGCGATACCCGCCGGGGACCGCGCTGCACCAGCACGGTCACCTGTTCCTGAATGGTGTCAAAGCCACCGACCCCGCTTCCCACAATCGCACCGCACCGTTCCGGATTCGCCCCCTTCACGTCCAATCCCGCTTGATGCCACGCCTGATCTGCCGCGTACAGCGCAAAACGAGTGTAACGATCGCGACGGCGCAAATCTTTCGCCGACATGCCGGCCGGGGCGCAATCCTCGGCCTGGCCCGCGATCTGACTGCCATAGTCCGTCGCGTCAAAGCAGTTAATGCGGCAGACGCCCGACCGACCCTCGCACAGTCCTGCCCAGAATTCAGCAACCGAGTTGCCCAGCGGCGACACCACGCCCGCTCCCGTAATCACTACACGCATCATACAATCCCGTCCGGATAACGAACACCCAACCCGCGGTTGCTCAACCACGGGCTGGGTGTCACTCATCGTCCTCCTATAAACAAGCGCTTAGAGTGTGCGCGGAACATTTATTGGCTGTTCAGCTTGGATTCGATGTACTTAATCGCGTCACCGACCGTCTGGATGTCGTTTGCTTCGTCATCGATCTCGACATTGTATTCTTCCTCGAGAGCCATGAGAAGCTCCGTTAGATCGAGCGAATCCGCGCCCAAATCTTCAATAAAGCGCGCGTCTTCAGTGACTTCCTCGGGTTTGCGCTCGAGGTTTTCCACGACGATCTTCTTGACGATTTCCGCGACGTTGATCTCTGGCATCCACAACACCTCCCTTCCATTGGCTAAAACATGTACCCGCCCAGGTACGGAGCTCCCCCCGGGCCAGATAAACCGCGAGTATACCACCGGAAGAACCATTTTTCCACACTTTCAAGAAACCTCTCGGGGAAATCTCTTGACAACCCGCGAGGGTGCAGGGATGCGAAGCATGCTTCCGTCGAGCGACGGTGGCGAAGGGAACAGCCAAGCGCCCACTCAGGTCTTGTGCGTTCTCTCGGCCGGGGGGATGGCACTGGTGGCCAGGTCTACGGACAAAGCCCTGTCCGGCCGGGCCATTTTCACTTTGGGCGAATGGGCTCCGCAGGAATCCGTGTTGGCAACCTCGGGCCGATCGGGACCGTAGAAGCCGAATTCCTGAAGAATGTGCAGCTTGTGCAGGATGTTTCCCTCGAGGTCATAATGGTCTACCCCGTCCGATGCGTCACCATCCTTTGATGTGGTCATCTCAGACTCCAATCTTCGCCCGCAGATCCGTGCCTGA
>SLSB01000519.1 GCA_007130675.1 Candidatus Hydrogenedentota bacterium
CATAGATGCCCATTTGCTCGCACTGGCGAAGCACGGCGAGGCCGTAAAAGGTGATCGAGGCGCCAATTCGGGGAATGACGGCGTCAAAATTCGAGAGTTTGCGTCCTCGATAGAATAACTCGGGGCCCTCTTCCTCGAGCGAGATGGCGAAACGGAGGGTATCCAGCACCTGGACGCCATGTCCCCGGGCCTTGGCGGCTTCGCGGAGGCGGCGGCTACTGTAGCATCGGGGTTGGCGGCTCAGAATAGCGATCTTCATAAGGATATCGGCTTCTTTCGCTTGGTTTTCTTCGGTTTGCCCAGCGTACGCCGTTTCGAGACGTCGACGAGAAAGTCTCTTTCGAGAGCCTTTCTGCCCAACAGCATACGATAAAGCATCCGCTCGCGCGATGCCAGCGAAAGTTCGATAACCTTTTCGACGGGCCCGATACGGATGCGAGTTCTTACGAAGCAGCGGGTGTGATAGTGGCCTGTACTCGAACGGACCCGGGCCCATTTCAACACTTCGGCGCAGACCTGTACGCGTCGGTGGCTGTGTTTGCGGCTGAGCACCACCTCGAATCGCACATGGCGCGAGTCCAGTAGCTGGAGGTTCTCGACATGGAGCGCGCTGGTGCGCGCGCCGGTATCCACCTTTGCGGGCAACCGGTCGATGCCCCAGTCGGGGAACGCCACATACTCCGACCAGCCGATCACGGTCTTTTGATGTCCTTCTCTGGGCGGGTCGTGGGGCATATCGTGGCTTGGCGGGTTCATCGTGAGAGCTGTCCGCGTTCGAGCATGGTGCGATGTACGCGAAGCAGGGCGGTGTCAATGCCGGCTTCGGACATGGTGCGGCCCTTCTTGATCAGCGGGAGCATTGCCTCATACATGGAGTCGAATCGCTCACGGATGTGGCTGAACGTCATCTCGCGTGTGAATGTGTCTCCACCCACTGCCTGGCGATACTCGATGTTGGATGCAATGACACCGCCAGCGTTTGCGTACACATCTGGGATGATCTCGACGCCCTTTTGAATTAGTATCTGCATGGCGTCGTATGTTACGGGCATATTGGCCCCCTCGACGATGACTTTTGCGCCGATTTCGCCGGCATTTTTCGAGTCAATGACATGTCCTGTGGCTGCCGGGATGAGATAATCCGCCTTCAGGCGAAACAGGCGCTGATGGGTGAGGTTGCGGGTTTTGTAACCTTTAAACGCGCCCTTGCTCGCATAGTGTTTGGTTAGATCGGTAATATCGAGACCCTCGGGGTCGTAGACACCGCCGGTCAGGTCCGTTATGCCAATGACGCGCACGCCTGACTGATAGAGAAACTGGGCCGCATACATGCCGACCTTGCCAAATCCCTGAATGGCGGCTGTGCATTGTTCCGGCGCCCGGCCTCGGCGTTCCATGTCTTTGATGGCAGCATACCATACCCCGTATCCGGTGGCTTCGGTACGCCCAGGCAGCCAACCCTCGACGCCGTCGGGTTTTCCAGTTACCGAGGCGGGGTCGAGCGTGGCGTTGTAGATGCGGACCATTTCTTCTTCCCCACTTCCCATGTCAGGGGCGGGGATGTAGTGCCGCTGGGAAAACAGCCATCTGAAATGGTCGGCGAATTCGATGATAATGTCAGCTTTTGCGATACGCGAGAACTCGCGAAAATCTGCCCCGAAGCGCTTTTCTTTTACCATGGCCGCGTAAAGGGCCCGCAGATCCACGCTGATGCCCGACTTGCCGCCGCCGAGGCCGATGTCGGCAAGCGCCGTCTTGAGGGTCATCAGACGGGCCAGCTCGGTGGTCTCCCAGATATCCACATCTTTTGCGATGCGAATGCCGCCTTTGTAAGGGCCTCGGGCACGGTTGTGAAGCACGATGCCCGAGATCAGGTTGACGACCTTGCCCATGATGGGCACGGGCAGACGCTGAATGTAGACCGTGTAAGGTTTGATGACCTCGGCCACATCTTCTGGACTAATCCGAAGACGCTTGGCACTCTCGAGAAGGAGCATGCCCGAGCGGGTCTGCGGTTCCTTGCTTCCGACATATTCTTCGAGTCTATTGCCCAATTTCATTGCGTGTATCCCCACCGAAATATGCCCCGGGTCCTCGCCATGTCTTGGGAGGCCGTCAGGAGGTCTTAGCATACTCTTTCAAGATATTGGCGTAAAGTCCGGCATGGCGCGGTGCCAATCCGCACGCAAAGAGGGACACCTTTCGAGGGAGACTCTTGTGCTTTCACGTTCCGGGCGCCAACGGCGCGCGAACATCCCAGCCCAGTCCGCAGGGGTGGGAATAATGGGGGCAGAAGAGAAAAGGGCTGAAGGCCCTTGACATCCCCGTGCCACAAGAGAGAGGTCCGGGCGTTCTGCTGTCGAATGCATTGTGAATTGAAGTGATCCTGAGTGCGAAATCGAACATTGTCCCTGGCTTTCAGCCCGGAAGATGCAGGCCAATCGGTTTACCTGGGCCGTTGGCGGTATGTTCCCGCGCCTTCGGCGCTCCGGTCTCCCCCTACCCCTGCAAAAGCAGGGGTCCAGTCTGGTTCTTGATGTGCCTCCCGCGAGACTTCTGGATTCCTGCTTGCGCAGGAAAGACGGTGACAGGGCAACCCTTCCTCGCTTTTCTCTCTTTCCTGGCCCTTCAGGCTAGGTCCGGTATGTTCCCGCGCCTTCGGCGCTCTAGAAGACATCCGCGTATTCGCGAATGACAGTCTGCCCCATGCCGCTCGTGTCTCCGCAAACGGCAAGAGCCATCAAGAACCGCTCGAGCCAAGGCGTTTTGGAATCAAGTGCCCTCACGTGCGGATTTGGGCGCAGTGCGGAGGCGCCAGTTGTGAATCATAGAGAGGAAGCGCCTCCGGGAGCTTGTCAACCTAAACCGGAAGCGCTCACATGCGGTGGTGCACTACTCACTGCTTGGCCGCGAGAAACTTATTAAGGGCGTTCAAATAGGCCATCACGGCTGCCTCGATGATGTCTGTGCTGGCGCCGGTGCCATAGTAGGCCTTGTCCTCGAACTCGACGGTCACGTGAGCATCTCCCAAAGCGTCTTTGCCGGGGGTTGCCGCGCGGATTTGGAACTCGCTCAGACGTCCCGTTTCGCCGGTGATGCGTTCGATAGCCATGCACGCTGCGTGCACGGGCCCGTCACCGGTCGATGTCTCCACAAAAGACTCCTCACCGCGTTGGAGCTTCACCAAGGCCATTGTCGGGTCGCCCCCCGACGTACGCAGGTGAACCAAGTGATAGGTGTCGAAGGTTTCATCCCGCGTAGAAGCGACCAGTACGCGCAGGTCGTCGTCAAAGACCTCTTTCTTGCGGTCCGTCAGTTCGATAAACCGCTCGTAGAGTTGCTGTAGTTCCTCTTTGGATAATGCGTACCCCAGTTCCTCGCAACGCTTGGCCAAGCCGTGTTTGCCGGAGTGTTTACCCAGTACCAGTTCGCTTCGGGCGCGACCGACCGACTCGGGGGTCATGATCTCGTAGGTAATTCGGCTGGCGATGACGCCGTGCTGGTGAATCCCGGCCTCGTGGGCGAAGGCATTGCGCCCGACAATCGGCTTGTTGTAGGGCACGGGAAGCCCGGTCACATTGCTCAACTGGCGGCTGGCGTTCGTAATTTCCTGGGTAACGATCGCGGTCTCATAGGGGTAGACATTCTGGCGGGTCTTGATCGCCATAACGACTTCCTCGAGCGATGTGTTGCCCGCGCGTTCGCCGATACCGTTCACGGTGCACTCGATCTGCCGGGCTCCTCCGCGAACCGCTGCAAGCGCGTTAGCCACCGCCAAACCAAGGTCATTATGGTTGTGGCTCGAGAAAACCACTGTGTCAGACCCGGGCGCGTTCGCGATCACATACCGGAACATCTCTTCGATCTCGCCCGGAGTGGTATAGCCCACCGTGTCAGGCAGGTTGATCACGTCGGCGCCCGCAGCGATGGCAGTCTTGGCCACTTCAGCCAGAAAATCGAGGTCGGAACGCGTAGCGTCCTCGGCGGAGAATTCCACGCGGCCGATCAGGCTCTTGGCCAGCCGCACCGCTTTGTCCGTTTGTTCGAGCACCTGTTCGCGCGTCATGCGAAGCTTGTGCTCGAGATGGATGTCAGATGTGGCGATGAAGGTATGCAGCGTGGGCCGTGCGGCCTTCTCGATCGCCGCGGCCGCGCGCTCGATGTCTTTGTCTACCGCACGGGACAACGCCGCGACACTGGGCTTCTTGACGGTTGCCGCAATCTCGCGCACGCCTTCGAATTCCTGCTGCGACGCGATGGGGAAGCCCGCCTCGATAACATCCACCCCGAGGCGCTCGAGCTGCAACGCCATCTGAATCTTCTCGTGGACGTTCATGCTCGCGCCCGGCGACTGCTCGCCATCGCGCAAGGTCGTGTCAAATATCGCGATA
>SLSB01000373.1 GCA_007130675.1 Candidatus Hydrogenedentota bacterium
ATCTCGGAGGCGGCATAGCCAAATGGTAAGGCAGTGGCTTGCAAAGCCATGTATTCCCGGTTCGATTCCGGGTGCCGCCTCCATTTTTGTGCCTGCGCGGCGCGTCCCGACCGCGTCTTGCCCGCATCCAGACGAACCTTTACAATAGCGCCGTGGAACCCGCAGGCGCCATATGCTTTCGGCAAGGGCGAGTGGTGGAAATGGTATACACGACGGACTTAAAATCCGTTGCCCGAAAGGGATTGAGGGTTCGAGTCCCTCCTCGCCTACCACTTGTTAATTCACGGTTTATGGCATGATTCTTCTTTTCTTGTTGTTCGCGTGAAAACGCTCCTTGCTCACTTCTGGTTTCTGTTTCCTGTGGAGTCGGCGTCCGTGATTTTAGGACCTCGCCTTTCGCGGTATGCTACTATGAAGGGGTGATGCCGGAGCGCGCGGAAGCCGCTTTCAAGGCATGGAACGTTCGGGCGGACCGCATCAGGGTGGCAAACCGGTGTGAGCGGGCACCAGAGGGAGCCGGCACGAAGATGAAACGACGCTATATATTGGCCACGACTCTATACTGCGCGTGGATCTTTTGGATGTCGTCGCAGCCTCGGCCGCTTGGCGTTGATATACCCGGCGGGTTGGGTGTCGATAAAATGGCCCATTTTGTCGTATACGGGGGTCTGGCGGGATTGGTGTCGGTGGGGCTCCGCAGGTCGGAAACGCGCCTCTCGGTTCCCTGGCAATTCTGGTTCCCGATTCTTTTCGCGGCGGCGTATGGTGTGACCGATGAATTTCACCAGCTTTTCGTCCCACAACGAACGTTTTCGGTAGCTGACATGGGTGCGAACGCCGCGGGCGGGTTCGCGGCCCAAGCCTTCCTGTGGTATGTCTGGTGGCGTCCCCGCAAGACCGCGCCCATGGCCCTGGAAGGTGCGGGGGGGAAACCCACAGCCAAGTGGCAGGATTATACATTCGACGGCTTATCGAAAAACGCGGAAACGCCCATCGCCGCCGAGCGCATGGTGGAGAAAGAGCGGCCCGAATGGTAAGATCACGGATATGAGCACAGAGCAGAGACCACATGCGGAAGAACTTGACGGACTGAAGGGGGTTCTGGCCCGAAGTCCGCGCGGGTGCGGCGGCATTTTCTTCATGCTGATGCTGGTGCTCGCCGCCGCGTGGGGCGTGGGGCTGGGGATATTCGTGTGGATGCTCGATGATGCCAAGGCCAACATCGAGGCCGTCGACGAGTTCCGCCCGAAAGTGGGCAGCCGCATCTACTCGGCCGACGGGATGCTGCTTGGCGAATATACCGTCGAGGCCCGGCAGCTTGTCCGCCTGAACGAGATCCCCTTGCATGTCCAGAAAGCTTTTATCGCCACCGAGGATCACCCGTTTTACGAACACAAGGGAGTGCGCCCGTTGGCCGTTGTGAGCGCGGTGCGCGATTCGATGCGCACGGGTCATGTGCGCGGCGCGAGCACCATCACGATGCAGATCGTGCGCAATATTACCGAAGTTACCGGCATCTCCGCCGAGCGCACCATGCAGCGCAAGATTAGAGAGGCCTTTGTGGCGTTGCAGCTCGAACGAGAGTTCACAAAGGATGAGATTCTCGAGCTGTACCTCAATCAAATCTTTCTCGGGGGCAGCGCCAACGGTGTCGAGGCGGCCGCCCAGCAATATTTTGCAAAATCGTCCAGAGACTTGACCTTGGCCGAGGCGGCTACTCTTGCCGGATTGTCGCGCGCGCCCAATGCCAACCGCCCGGACCGCTATCCGGAAGCCGCCCGGCAGCGCCGCGATATCGTGCTGGCTCAGATGCTCCGGCACGGGTTTGTTTCGCAGGAAGAATACGAGGATGCCGTCGCCGTGGACATCCACGATTCGGTCATTCCCTACGACGAGCGGATGCGGCGCATGGCGGACGGCACCGGCGTGTGGCGGCCCAACCGGTTCCAGGCGCCCTATTTCGTCGAAGAGGTGCGCCGGTTCACCCGGGAAAACGGGTACGCCGACAGAGACGAACTGCTCGAGGGCGGCCTGCAGATATACACGACGGTGGACATGCGCCTTCAGCGCGCCGCCGAGAGAGCGCTCCTGAGCAAACTCGAGGAAATTGACGAGCGCACCCTCAGGTATCTCACGGAGCGTGGGCAGGAAGATTACTTTGTGCCTGTGACCGGTGCGCTCGTCTGTCTGGATAACCGCCCCGGCGCCGAGGGGTACGTGCGGGCCCTGGTGGGCGGACGCGATTTTGACACGGAGAAATTTAACACCGCCACGCAGGCGCTCCGCCAGCCGGGCTCGAGCATCAAACCATTCGTGTGGGCGGCCGCCATTCGTGACGGTCTCACGCCTTCGCACGTCGAAGTCGATGAACGCATCACCCTCTACGACGGTCTTGGGCGGCCGTGGTCGCCCTCAAATTTCACGCGGGATTTCAAAGGTCCCGTGACCCTGCGCTATGCCCTCGAGAACTCAATAAACATCGTCTCGGTCAAACTGGTGCTGCGCTTGGGTTTGCCCGTGGTGCGGGGCATACTTCAGCGAGCAGGCATCACCTCAGAGATTGACGACATGCACCGGTGGACCATCGCGCTAGGGAGCCCGGACGTCACCGTGCTTGACATGGCCACAGCGTTTGCAACCTTTGCCAGAGGGGGGGTGTACGCACGGCCCACTCTGGTCGAGGAGATTCGCGACCGCGATGAATTCCCGCGTTACAAGAACGAAATCCAACTTGAACGCACCCTCGATCCTGAAGTGTGCTACGTGGTTACGCATCTCATGAAAGGCGCCGCCACCTACGGCACGGGTGCACGCTCGAGCGCCCTCGACCGGCCCCGGGCCGGCAAGACGGGCACCTCGAATGAAAGCCGCAATGTCTGGTTCGCCGGATATACGCCCGATTACACCACCGTCGTCTGGATCGGCTATCGCGACAACCGGCCCATTGGACGGGGCCCTGACGGCCGTTACATGGGCTCGAGCCGCGATTATACCGGCGGCCGACTGGCCTGTCCTGTCTGGACCGAGTTTATGGTAGCGGCCCACAAAGGACTGCCCAAGCGCGATTTTGAAGTGCCCGACGGGGTCGAGTTCCACAATGTGTACAAAGACACGGGGGTCTTGGGGGGGGCTTTCCGGGAAGCGTTCATCCGGGGTACACGCCCGCCTGTCGAAATGTACATCCCGGAAACCAGTACGATCGAGGCCCTGATGGAGATGCCACGGCTTGCAGATCTTTGATTGCGATGCCGCTTTCGGGCGGGGAACCACGCCGTTGCCGCGGGAACTCGAGACCGCGGACGATTTGCTCGCCGAAATGGAGCACTGCGGTATCGAGCAGGCTCTCGTATGGCACCGGGATGCGCGCGAGCGCAGTTTCGCCCAAGGCAATGCCCGCCTCGACGCGTTGAAAGGCCATCCCCATCTTCATCGCTCGTGCACAATCATGCCCCACACCGCGCGTGAAGACTTCACCGAACAGGAACTGTTCGAGTACATCCAGACGGAAGACATTCGCGCGGTCCGGGCGTTCCCCGCTACCCATTGTTACTTGCTCGACCCGATTTCGTGTGGCGAGCTGCTGGGGCTCCTGACCGCCTACCGGGTTCCGCTATTTGTCTCGCTCAGCGAGTTTCACGACCAGTGGCAGGGCGTTTACAATCTCATGCGCAATTTCCCGCATCTCACGCTCGTGCTTACTGAGACCGGCTGCTGGGGGCAAGACCGCTATTTCCGCCCCCTCATTCGCGGGTTTCCCAGGTTCTTTCTATCCACAAACCGATTCGAGACCGCCGGGCAGTTGAAATCGCTGGTGGATGACCTCGGACCCGAGCGGCTGATGTTCGGCTCGGGGTTGCCGTTCAACAATCCCGGCGGCTACATCATGATGCTCGAGCGCGCGGACATCTCGGATGAAGCGAAGCAGGCCATTGCGTTCGGCAATCTGGCCAACATGCTCGGGGAGGTGGCGTGGTGAGCCTGCGAGGTGAGTTCATCGAGGGAAATGGCTGTCCGGTCATTGATGCACACGCACACATGGGTCCGTTCCGCTCGATCTACCTGCCCGAAGCCGGCCTCGATGCCATGCTCGAGGGTATGGAGCGTGCCGGCATCGAGGCCATCGTTGTGTCTCCACACAGCGCGCTTTTCGGAGATACTCGCGAGGGCAACACCGAAATGCTCGAGGCCGTGCGCGAGCACCCCGGCCGAATCTACGGGTATTGCACCATTCATCCGGGGTATCCAGACGAAATTCAGGGCGAACTGGACCGGTGTTTCCGCGACCCCGGTGTGGTGGGAGTTAAGATTCATCCTTATTCGCACGAATACCCGATTGATGGCCCGAATTATGCGCCGCTTCTCGAACGGCTCGATACCGAGTGCGC
>SLSB01000152.1 GCA_007130675.1 Candidatus Hydrogenedentota bacterium
GGCTTCCCCACGGGTTCCAATGGAAATCCGCGAGCCAGGGGGTGTGGGGATTGGGCGAGCGTCTTCGTTGCAGCAGCGAGCGCAAGTCTGTCTCGAAGAGCAGCACCAGGCCGATGCCAAACACAAAGAGCGTGGCGGCGCCCCAGAGCGCCACGGACGCCGGGACCATGTCCTGCGGGGGCGCCGGAAGCAAACCCAGCGCCCAAAGTCCCAATACAATCGCCCCTATTGACACAATGACCCCAAGCGGAACAAAAACAACCGACGCGATGGAAAACTGGCGCATCGGCCCGCGTCCGCGCCGCCCGTGCAGGGGAATCGGATCCATGCTGAAAAGGTTTTCGCCATGCATGCGTTTCATTCAATCAACGCCCACATTCCGCCCGACAGCCTCTCCCGGACCGCATCGCCTTATTCCGACACAGCGCCCTCTGCTGTGCATCAACCCTAACCGCGGAATGCCGGGATTTCAACCAACGAACCGATCCCCAAGCCGCAGGCAGTGAACCCTCAACTCCCTCCACCGAAAACTGTATGCACTCCCCACCCCTCAAAGAGGCATACGTCACGTGCTGCCTGATGCTGTCATGCAATCTGTTCAGTACCTTGACAAGAATCCATATCGGACGCACCCGCAACCCAGCGCCCTGGCAGACCAGACCGCAACAGCGCGGCCTTCGGCGTGCAAACGGGTATTTCACCTATTCCCGAGATATTCCGCTGCCGGAACAGGCTGATGAAGGGAAATGACCTCAGATGCCGCTCTGCCAATACTCTCTTTCATTTCGCGGCAGATTCGTGTTGGCAGCTTTTCGCTCCGTTGGCCTCGATGGCGTGGACGCGGTGTATGATGCGATCGAGCAGCAAAGACCGTGGCTTAGCATCCGAGCATCATGCCACGCATCTGTCTTCTCATCTGCCCCTATTGGCCGTCCAATACGCAGGCGGCTCGCTGTATCCTTTCGGGTTGCGCGAGCACGAATGGATCCAGCACCTGGGTGTATACGGGAGAAGCGACGACAGGTGTTCAAGGCGCAACGCGGCAAGGCTACTTCGGGTTGAGGTGGTCTTGCAGCAGTTGGCTCAGTTCGTTTGCCTTGTCAGGATATTCCATGAGCAGATTGTGGCGCTGGCTGATGTCCTCGCGCAGGTTATACAGCGCAGTGTCATGCGGATTGGGGTCGTAGCCGTTTTCTTCGTCATACCACGCGGGCACCCTCGAGTGGGCGCCGCTTGCGTCATTGATGAATACCCAATCGCCCTGACGGATGGCGTAGCGGTTTGCAAACGTATTATGAATATGCACGGTGCGGATGGGTTCCCGGGGCGTAGCGCCCTGCAACAACGGCAGCAGATCATACCCGTCTTCGGCGGCGCCTTCCGGCAGCTCCTTGTTAATGGCGGCCGCGATAGTGGGCAGGATGTCCACCTGGCTCACCAGTGCGTCGCAGACGCTTCCGGCCGGGATCACACGGGGCCAGCGCATAATGGTCGGCACACGATGACCGCCCTCGTAGATGTCGCGCTTAAGACCGCGGAGCGCGCCCATGCTCCGGTGCCCCGTATTGCGAACCCGATCATACGCGTAGTGTTCCGGGCCGTTGTCGCTGCTGAAGATAACCAGCGTATTGTCGCGGAAACCATTTTCATCCAGTGCGCGCAGTATCTCGCCCATGCACCAATCGCTTTGGTAAACAAAATCGCCGTAGGGGCCGGCTTCCGTTCTACCTTGAAACTCCGGTGCGGGCACAATGGGCGTGTGGGGCGAGGTCCAGGGGAAATACAGAAAGAAAGGTTGTTCGGCCTCCTTCTGCGCCGCGATCCAGGCCGTCGCACGTTCCGTCAAACGCGGCATTACCGCATCAAGCCGCCACCCCTGCGTCATGGGCCCCGGCCGTCCTTCATGGCCGCCTTCCTCGGGAACCGGATTGGGCGCGTACATCTCGGTGGGCGTGGTTTGCAAACGGTCGTTTTCAATCCAGGCATAGGGCGGGAAGTTCGGCACATCGTCGCCGAAATAATAATCAAATCCCTGGTCATTCGGACCGCCGGGAACAGGCCGCGACCAGTCGTAGTCTTGCGGGCGTGCGCCCTCGCGTTCACTGCGGCGCTCACCGATACGGATGGCCTCCCAATCCCAACCCAAATGCCACTTGCCGATGCAGGCCGTGCGATAGCCGGCCTGTTGCAGCATCTTGGGCAACGTGTACTCATCGTCAAACACCGGCCCATCGAAACTGTTCACGATCCCGTGAAACTTGCGCCAGTGATAGCGGCCGGTCAGCAGCGAATAGCGGCTGGGCGTGCATATTCCTGAAGAACTGTGCGCATCCGTAAAACGTATCCCCTCGCGCGCGAGTTGGTCCAGATGGGGCGTGGGAATTCTCGAGTCCGGATTCTGGATGGCGAGATCACCATAGCCCATATCGTCCGCGTAAACGATGACGATGTTCGGAAGCGAACGCACCGATTCTGTTGCACTCCCAAGACGGCCCAACACTCCCGCCGCGGCTGAAGCCGCAACTGACTTCAAAAAGCATCGCCGTGTTCGCCCCACCGCGGGCCTCCATTTACTACGTGCCGTCATTGCGTCATAGCGCATAAGCTTCCTCCTCAAAGGCAGTGTTCAGGCCTACAACCCGCACGCGATGGGCCGGCATCGGGCAGCAGGCCCGCGCCTACCGGATTCAGCTCAATATCATGTAGCGCACCGTCACCAGACGCATATGCTCAGGTAACGGGCAATACGCTCACAGAGCCGTTTTATACCGCCCACAATATTCCGATAGTCGCGACAAATGCCTTTTGATAATTCTGATCGCAGAAGAATACGGGCAACCGACGGCTACCGCGTTGTGCTGTATGATGCGGCATGCCCGGAGCCACGACTCTTGCTGATCGCGCGATGCGGACATACTATCACGCGCTCAAGGACAAATGTAACAATTGAGTATGCTTGCCTGGAATTCCCATCTTGAGGCGCGCGTCGTACCATTGCCTCTTGCTATGGCATTATTGATGAGCTCAAGCGACCGATGGGCGCCATATTGGTGCGCTTGGAAGCGGAAGGACTGCTGGAGGATAACCCGTATCCGGAAGCGACGTGATGAATCGTTTACGACAGCAAGATGATGAAAGGGCCCCAAAATGCAAGACGTTACCCGACGCCGGTTTCTCAGAAGCAGTGCTCTTTGCGCCGGCAGCGCGTTGTTTGCCAACATGGCCATAGCGGAGGGCGCGGCAAGCAAGCGCCCCAACATTATTCTATGCATGACGGACGACCAGGGTTGGGGAGACACGGGCTATAACGGGCATCCGGTGTTACGGACGCCGAACCTGGACCAAATGGCGCGGGACGGACTGCAATTCGAACGATTCTATGCGGGCGCGCCTGTTTGCTCTCCCACGCGGGGCAGTTGCATCACGGGCAGGCATCCGTATCGCTATGGCGTCTTTTTTGCCAATGTGGGCCGCATCGAGCCCGAGGAGATCACACTGGCGGAAGCGCTGAAACCGTTGGGATATGCCACGGGGCATTTTGGAAAGTGGCACTTGGGAACGCTCACCACCGCCATGAAGGATTCCAACCGCGGGGCGCCCGGCAACATGGCTGACTATGCGCCACCCTGGGATAATGGGTTCGATATTTGTTTTTCCACGGAAGCAAAAGTGCCCACCTACTGGCATGAAGGCGATTATGCGTCCTACGGTACACACTACTGGACCGGTCCGGGCGAGGCGGCGCCCGCGGCAGAAATCCTTGGGGATGATTCCGCGTTGATTGTTGACCGTGCGATTCCATTCATTCAACAGGCCGCGAAACAGGATACTCCTTTTCTGGCAGTGGTCTGGTTTCATACCCCCCATCTGCCCGTAGTCTCGGCGCCCCCCTACACCGACGGGTACGATGAGCATCAGGACTATTACGGTTGCCTGACGGCAATGGATGAACAGATGGGACGACTGCGCGCGACCCTGCAAGACCTTGGCATTGAAGAAAACACCATGTTGTGGTTTTGTAGCGACAACGGACCCGAAGGAGACGACAGCGCTCCCGGCCGCACCAAGGGGCTGCGCGGACGCAAGCGCAGTCTGTACGAAGGCGGCGTGCGCGTACCGGGGCTGTTGGTGTGGCCAAACAAAATCAAAGAGAGCCGCACGGTAACCATGCCCTGCGGCACAATCGACTACTTCCCCACCATCATGGACGCGCTGGGCTATGCCCTGCCCGCGTTGGAAACGCGCCCATACGACGGGATCAGCCTGATGCCGGTCATCAAAAACGATATGACGGAACGCCCCCGCCCCATCGGCTTTGAGTCGCAAAACCACGCAGCGCTGATTGACAACCGCTACAAGCTAATCGGAGAGGCCGGAGGCCCTTA
>SLSB01000425.1 GCA_007130675.1 Candidatus Hydrogenedentota bacterium
GAGAAGAACGGGATGCCGGGCGGAACGACCACCGTGGCGGCCGTCAATTTTCCCGGCTTGTTTCATGCCTGGGGCCGTCAGATTATCGCAGGCATCGGCTGGGAACTGGTCACGAACACGGCAACACTTTGCGGCGAGCAGTTGCCGGATTTCTCCGTGCAGCCAGACCGTCATTGGCGCCATCAGGTCCGCGTCAATCGCGCGGTGTATGCCTCGCTTGCCTGTGAAGCGCTGGAACAGGCCGGGGTCGAGGTGCTGTTTCACGCCATGCCCGCGCAGGTCGTCGAAAACAGCGATGACGTCGCCGTCACGGTCTGTACAAAGACAGGTCTGGAAGCGATTACCGCCGGCGTGCTGATTGATGCCACCGGCGATGCGAATGCCGCTGGGCTGGCGGGGTGCGAGCTTGTCGCCCATGATGAACGGCAGCCGGCTACGCTGACGCTTTCCCTCGATGGATACGACATGCGGACCGTGGACGGCAGCCAGGTGCGGCAGGCTTTTGCCGAGGCCTTGGAATCCGGCGAATTGACGCCGCGAGAGTCGGTGTTTGTTCGCCATAACATCATGAACCTGCTTAGGACGCGGGGCGACAATTCCACCCATATCGCCCATGTTGACGGACGCACCAGCGCGGGCCGCAGCGAGGCGGAAATCAGCGTCCGCGTGTCGTTGCTGCGCGTGTACCGTTTCTTGCGGCGGCAGCCCGGACTCGAGAACCTCGAGATTGCCTTCATGGCGCCCGAATGCGGCATTCGCGAGACCGTTACGATTCGCGGCGAAGCGGCTATCACCCATGACGATTATGTAAGCGGCCGGCTGTGGGACGATGCGGTCTGCTACAGTTTCTACCCCATTGACCTGCACTACACCGCCGGTGGCGGGATCGATACGCGGCCCCTGGAACCGGACACGGTGCCCACGGTGCCGCGCGGCGCGCTTGTGCCCCGAGGCAGCCGCCGCATGCTGGTGGCGGGACGTTGCCTGTCCAGCGACCGCGAGGCCAACTCGGCGTTGCGCGTCCAAGCCACCTGCATGGCCTGCGGTCAGGCAGCGGCGGTTCTGGCCGGCCGTGCCGTGCGCGAAGGAGTCCCGGTCATGGCCGTGGATATGCAGGCGGTCCATGCAGACCTGCGCGCACACAACGCCATCGTGCCCGGTTAAGGGTGGGGACGGATTCGGGAGGTGGTGTCATTGGGCGCAGTGCAGCCGTTGAAAAGAACCTTCAGCGCCCGGATGAATTGGCAATCGCTCGTGCATGTTCCGCCCCGAAGGGGCTATCTAGCATAGCCTGGGGCAGAGCGAAGCGTCGCCCCAGGAACACGGCGGTCCCATAAGCGGAAGCCCTGTAGGGGCGTCCCGGACCTCAATGAGATAGATTTTCACACCTCCCTTCCAGCTCGCCCTTTCAGGGCTCAGCCGTATGGGGCGTGTTCCCGGGGCGTCGGCACGCGTGACCGCGTGCCTTGCCCCGGGCTATCTTAGGTAGCCCCTGATGGGGCTGGAACGAAGACCCTGGATTTCTGGCGTAGGCATAGGTTTTTCAACAGCTCCGCAGCAACCCCTTTATTGCCCCAGAGCCATTCTCACCCCCATGGAGCCATTCGCGGCTATTTGCGTGCATTCGCGGTTTCTCGCAATCGCGGGCACACGGCCTGATCACATCCGGGCGGACCGGTCATTCCATAATTGCCGGGTCTGCCGTAAGATAACGCGGTATCATGCGACATACACAACAGGAAGGCATGGGGATGGCCAACCTCGAATACGAAGGCGATGCGTCGGTAGTCCGGCGATGGCGCTCGGGCGACGGCAACGCGGCTGCGGCCGCCGTCGAGCGTTACACTGGCGCGCTGGGCGCAATCGCATACGGCGTAACCCGCAACCGGGCTCTCGCGGAGGATGCGGTGCAGGAGACCTTTGCCCGCGCCACGCGAACGCTCGCACAGTTGAAGAATCCCGCGCGGCTCGGCCCCTGGCTGGTCGGGATCGTGCGGCATGTGGCCATCGACATGATGCGGCGGCGTTCGCATGAGCGCCCTATGAGTGATTGCGATATCGCCGCAGACAGCAACCCCGGTCACGAAGCCATGCGGAACGAAGCCGCGGCACGCCTGGGCGAAGCCCTCGCGGCGCTGCCCGAAGACCAGCGCGACATCATCGCCATGAAATATGTGGCGGGGATGTCGTACGGGGCCATCGCCGAGACGCTGGGCATGACGCCCGACGCGGTGAGCCAGAAGCTGTGGCGCGTCCGCCAGAAATTGCAAAAAGAACTGCTGGAGTTCCGGCCATGAATCCGAAGGATTCGGAACAACTATCACGATACCTCGACGGCGAGTTGACGCCGCGCGAAATGCGGGCGGTCGAGGAGTTGCTTGCCACCTCCCTCGAGGCCCGCGAGGAGTACACGGCCATGAAGCAGATCCACGAGACGATTCGCGATACATTGCCCCAGACCCGGTTTGCGCGTCCGCGGGTGTCCCTCAAGCGGAGGCCGCCCCTGTTCCGCCTGGCTGCCGCGGCGGCCATTGTGGTGATGTTCGGCGGCATGGTATTTGGTGCGGTCAAGGTGTATGAAGCGCTGACCGCGGAAACAACCGCGCCAACGGCGCTTACAGACCCCGAGCCCGCGCCGCATGAACCTGCCGTTCCGGGCGTCTTTGCGGAACGCACGGCGGAATCTGTCCCAGAAACTCTGTTGCCAACGGATGAAGAGGCAGAAGCTGCGGCCGTTGCGTCCCTCGATGAATTGGGAGCTCCCCCGCTCACCGGTGTGGTTACCGACGTGTCGGGGAATCCCATATCCGGCGCGCACATTCGCGCGCTGGCCTGGCGGGGACGCTACACCTATGAATTGGACGAGATCCCCCTCCAGGGGGCGACCCGTACCGACGGAAGCGGGCGTTTCGCGATGGACTGGCCCATCGGCGCGCGGTTTGTCGAGATTCAGGCGCGCGGATACCAGCACCGGCATGTTAGATATGAAGCGCCGCTCATCGCGCCACGTGTTGCCCTGCATGTGAAGCTGGCGCCGGCAACGACCTTGAGCGGGCGCGTCGTGGACATCGCGGGGAATCCTATTCCCGATGTACGAATTGCGGGATGGAGTGCAACCGACCGGGTGCGGGATGTCGCAGTAACCGAGGCTGACGGGTCGTTCACCATCCCTTCTTACAGTAATCGCGGAGACCTGTTCTTTTCGCACCCCGAGTATGCCTTGACGGCGGTGGCCGCCCATCGGGACTCGGTTACTGAAGTAACCCTCGAGCGAGGCGCGTCGTTGCGGTTGCGGGTGCTGCAGGGAGGCCATCCGGTTCCCGGCGCGGTCATCGATGTGTTGTCGGAAATCCCCGAAGCGCTGGGGTACGCCACACGGCGCGAGACCGACGAAAACGGCTGCGTCCTATTCGAACAGGTCCCCACACATCCGGTGGCACTCGAGCCATTTTCGGTTGTGGTCACGGCGCCAAACGGTGTGAGGGCGCCCCTGCAGGAAGCCCCGGACTTGCGCGCCGGAGTGCTGACCGAACAAACGCTCAACCTGCCCGCCGACTACCCCGGCGAGGTGACGGGAAGCGTCGTGGACGCCGAAGGAGAGCCGGTCCCGGCCGCGCCCGTGGTTATTCACGGCCCCGACCGGAACCTGCGGGTGACTCGCACCGGTCCGGACGGCCGTTACGCGGCTGACCTGCCTTTCGGGCAAAACCGGCTTGGTCTCGCGCCCGACCTGCTCGCACCCGGCCAATTCCCTCAGGAACCCTCGATAGGCCGCTTCGAGGTCAACACCCCCGGCACCGTACACACCCAGGACTTCACCATCGCGGCCCATCCCGAAAAGCAGATCACGTTTGTGCACTCGGACGGGTCACCGGTAGACGCCGTCTGGCTCTATCTGATTCCGGGAATGCCGCTGGAATTCTATTCTCCCCCTACCCAATGGCATGTCAGGACCGCTGCGGGGCGTGTTGCGTTTCTCCTCGAGTCAGGCAACGGCAGAGTGTTTGACAAGAAGACCGGGTATATGGCGCAGTTCGAGATCCCCAAGGATCAATCCGAGATTACCGTGGTGCTTGAAGAGCCTGTTGGCGCGATCGCGGGGCGCGTCGTCGATCCGAACGGAGACCCCCTGTGTTGCGTAGAAGTTGCTGCGTTTCCCTCCACCAGCCGACTCTATTCTGGCAGGGTGCGCACCAATGCCGATGGGTATTTCCTCATCGAACCGAGCCCTCTCGACACAGGGAACGACCTGCATTTCACCTTGGCGGGCTATCAAATGCTGCCGGGCTCGCCCGTTAATGGTGTGCGGGCCGAGCGCGAACCCTCGGTGCGCGAATACGTCATGGCCCCCGGGGATGCGGGGATATTCGGCCTGGTGAC
>SLSB01000386.1 GCA_007130675.1 Candidatus Hydrogenedentota bacterium
TAGCCCGGATATTTCACAGCTTTCGACTGGCGGACATTCGCGTCTTGCGCAAACGGTTTTGCCTGAATGGATTGTGATTCATAGATGTCGCAGGCTGCTGTGAAATATCCCAAGGCAGTCTGTCTGCTGAAGAAGCAGGTGCCTCCTTCGCAACCCAAGTCTGCGCATTTCACAGGCGAATGGAAACCCGGGCAAGAAATTGCACTATAATCGTCTGCAGGCGAAAGAGTCTCGAACAAATGTGCGCAAAAACGAAGGCGATCATGAAAAAGCTGTTAAAACGTGTTGCGAAAGTTGTCCTGTTGGCTGTAATCGTTGTCATCCTCGCCGTCAGCGCATTTGTGGGCGGGATAGCAGTCCAATACTGGCGGATTGTGGCGGCAGGTCCCGGCACGGTCGCAACGGACGCGGAAGCGGGCGCGCTGGGCGCGTGGGTGGACCCCTTCATCGGCACGGGCGGCATTCCCTGGGTGTGCGCCAACAACTACCCGGGTCCCTCGCTGCCGTTCGGCGTGATGCGACTGAGTCCCGAGACGGTCTCGATGCTCACGTCGGACCGGGCACTCAACAAATCGGGCTATTACTACGGCGACAACAAGATGCTGGGTTTCAGCCATACCCGGTTGAACGGCACGGGGGCGGTCGACGGGGGGCATTTTCTGGTGCGGCCCGCATTGGGACCGATCGCACTCGATAGCCGCAGAGAAGCGCGTTATGACCGGTTTTCGCACGCGAACGAAGCGGCCTTCCCCGGCTATTATGGTGTGCGCCTGACCAGACCGGATATTCTGGCCGAGTTCACCGCGACACCACGTGTGGGCGTGCACCGTTACACGTTCCCGAGGGGGTACACCGCGCATGTGCACGTCGATGTATCAAATGCTTTGGGTGGACGCCGCAGCGAGGAGGGTCTGGTGCGTGTGTTGGCTGAAGCCGGCGAACTCGAGGGGGCCGTGCGCACCTTTGGCTCATTTTCCGGGCGGTATGGCGGCATCAAGGTGTATTTCGCCGCGCGGTTCAACCGTCCGTTCGACGGCTACGCCACGTGGAGCGGCAGCGAGTATTTCTCCGAGCGTGCCGAGGCCGAGGGAGACGACGTGGGCGCGGATATCACCTTTGCCGCGGGCGATGCAGGGCAGGTGGTGGAATTGCGTCTGGCCATCTCGCACGTCAGCATTGCCAATGCGCGGGAGAACCTCGAGGCCGAGGCCGCCGACAGGTCATTCGACGACCTCCTCGAGGCGGCCAAGGCTGCGTGGGAAGAGCGGCTGGCGTTGATCACCATTCACGGGGGCTCGAGTGAACAGCGCACGATCTTCTATACCGCTCTCTATCGGGCGTTTCAGATGCCTACCGTGTTCAACGACGTCAACGGCGAGTATTTCGGGTTCGATAAGCAGGTCCACCGGGCCGAGGGATTCCGCTATTTCACCGATATGTCGCTGTGGGACACGTTTCGGACAACCCATCCCTTGTACACGCTGATTGCTCCGGAAGATCAGCGCGACATGCTCGTTTCGCTGGTCACCATGGCCGAGCAGGGCGGGGGCTGGCTGCCGCGCTGGCCGTCAGGCAACGGCTACACGAATTCGATGCTGGGTTCCCCCGCCGATATGGTGGTTTCCGAGTCATACCTCAAGGGTATCCGCGATTTCGACATCGAGACGGCCTACGCAGCGATGCGGCAGACCGCGCCCGGCCCCACCCCGCCGGGCGCGGCGTTCTCGGGCCGGGCGGGCATCGAACACTACCTCGAATACACTTATTGTCCCGCCGAAAAGATGCGGCAAGCGGTCTCGCGCACCCTCGAGTATGGGTGGGCCGACAGCGCCATCGCCGGTCTGGCAGAGGCGCTGGGTCACGAAGAAGACGCCGCGATGTTTCGCGAACATTCGCGGTATTTCCGCAATCTCTGGAACCCCGAGACGCAATACTTCCAGCCGCGCACGTCCGCCGGCGAATTCGTCGAGCCGTTCGACCCGCTCAAGCTCACCTATCTCGATCGCACCGGCGAACTCACCAACGATTATGTCGAAGGCACCGCGCTTCACTGGCGCTGGGGCGCTCCGCATGATCCACAGGGGTTGATCGATCTTTTCAAGAGCCGCGAATACTTCATCGAGGAATTGAACGCGTTTTTCGAGAACGCCGACCCAAGTGTCGGGCATGCCATTCCGTCGTCGTATTACTGGCACGGCAACCAGCCCGCCCTGCATTCGGTCTATTTGTTCAACGAAGCGGGCCGTCCCGACCTTACCCAGAAATGGGTCCGGTGGATTCTCGACACCAAGCACAGTGCCGATTATGTGGGGCTCGACGGCAATGACGATGGCGGCACGTTGTCGGCCTGGTTTGTTTTCAGCGCGCTCGGGTTGTATCCGATGGCCGGGACGGACATGTATTGGATCGGCGCGCCTCTGTTCGAGCAGGCCGAGGTACAGGTGCGCGACGGCACCCTGGCCATCATCGCCCAGAACTACGCGCCGGAGAACCTGTATGTCCTCAGCGTGCGGCTGAATGGCCGCAGCATCGAGGGATGGCGGATCTCGCACGAAGAACTTGCGCGGGGCGGCGAGCTGCGGTTCGAGATGGGTGCCGCGCCGCCATCGGCCGAGTAAGCAATCGGGGCGTGGGTGGGAGACTTTCTCTCCCACCAGCCTGGCTTTCCAGCGGCAATAGTGTCTCACGCTGTTTGCCTTCACCCGCATCAACCGACGCCTGTCCGAGGCGGACGGATGGTGAACACTGCTTGTAATTCGGGACATCCTGTACCATTATGGGGCATGTTTACTTTTTAGTAGTCCCTTCTTTACGAGAAGGAGTATTCACGAATGAACGCGCTTTACCAGGCGGCTGCGGAGGTTGGCCTTTTTATGGCAGAACGCCAATGGCCGTTTTGCATCATTGGCGGTCTGGCGGTACTGCATTGGGGAGAGCCGCGAACAACACTGGACGTGGATATGACGTTATTGACAGGATGGGGCGAAGAGGAACCCTACGTTCGCACGTTGTTGGAACGATTCGAATCGCGTATTCCGGATGGGTATGATTTTGCCTTGAATCGGCGTGTGCTGTTGCTCCGCGCATCCAATGGCAAGGAGGTAGATATCGCGTTAGGCGCTCTACCTTTCGAGGAGGAAATGGTTTCCCGGGCAGTTTGGCTGCCTTTTGCGCCGGAGGTTACATTGCCTTGCTGTACTGCCGAGGACCTGTTCATTATGAAAGCCTTTGCAAACAGAGCGCGCGATTGGATTGATGCGGAAAGCATATTGATTCGGCAGACCTCCTTTGACAGCCAATATGCGCTTGGACATCTTGTAACCTTGTGCGAGTTAAAGGAAATGCCGGAGATTCTGGAACGTGCCCGACAACTTCTGGAAACGATATCATGAAACATCCAAGCGTGGAAGAACAACGGGAAATCGTGCAGCAATGGGAGGAAACGGGCCGCGAATTAAGCCGTCTGCGACAGGAGGCTTTGCGAGGCTTGCCCTATAATTGGGAAGATATGGACGCACTGCTTTCCCTGTGCGATGATTTTGCGGATGTGCATTCGCGCAAAAGCAGCGGTCTGGTTGAAATGCAGCGCTGGTTCATGCGCGGACACAAGAAGTAAACAGGATATCTGTGTCGAATTCCTTTCGGCCCGGGCACCTGTATGTCCGCGGTTGGGCATGGCAGGAAGAAGAATGGACCGGATGGACTTCATGGCCCTGCGTGATGGCCTTGCGATTGGAGCGGACATAGGCAAGCAGAAACTATGCAGCACGCATTTTGACAGTATTTTGCAGACCTCATGATCTGAAACGCCCCGCTCCCAGACTTCTCACCTTTTCCCATTCTTCCCATTCCTCCCACGCTTGCGGCCCACGTCTCACGTTCTGCTCTGCCACCGCCCGATCTCATCCAGCCGGATACAGGCCGCCTGGTGGTCCTTTCCGCAGGCTTCGAGCGGCGGGACGGTCTCGGCGCATCGGGGCTGGGCAAACGGGCAGCGCGGATGGAACGGACATCCGGTGGGCGGGTCGAGCGGCGAGGCGGGTTCGCCGCGCAACGCGACCCGTTGGCGTGTTTTCTCTTGAGCGGGGTCCGGCAACGGAATCGCGCTGATCAGGGCCTGGGTATACGGATGGCGCGGATGGTTGAACACGTCGGACGCGGGACCCAGCTCGACAATGCGCCCGAGATACATCACTGCGATCCGGTGCGAAAGGTAATGCACCACCGACAGATCGTGCGCGATGAACAGCAGCGTGAGTCCCATCTGCTCGCGGAGCCGAGCGATGAGATTGAGAATCTGCGCCTGCACCGAGACATCGAGCGCGGACACGGGTTCGTCGGCAATCACCAGCGCGGGTTCGAGGGCCAGGGCGCGGGCGA
>SLSB01000126.1 GCA_007130675.1 Candidatus Hydrogenedentota bacterium
CGAAAGCCCGGACCGGGTTAACGTACTCGACTCTACTTCCCAAAGGTAGCTGACTTGACGTGAAAACAAACACGGCCAGTGCCGACACGCACCCTATTCCTATGTAGAATGGAAGAACGCATTTGCGCCAGATACCCTCATTCTCACGGCTTCTTCGTGCGGTATCCCGATCCCCGGTCAGTGCCGCTACGAAACAAGCCATCGCGACGAAGAAGAACACTAAATGGAAGACCGGAGCAAGTGACCCCAATTGAGACATTCGGAACGAAATTGTCAAACATACGACACCGACAATGCTCCCAACCCCTCGGAATATGTACTCTCGAAGTGCCATGCGCTTACGCCTCGCTTTGACCCCCGACAGAATTGCCCTGTCTTATTCCGCCAATACTCGTCTACTCGTCTTCCCTTGCAAGAACAAACGCCTTGTCATTGTCCGGCAAAATGAGCAAGTAGCGATGACACATCGGACACTTGCGTAAACTGCCAGTGTATGCTGCTGCTTCGGCAACCAAGCCAACAAACTTCTCGGAATTCTTGTTGTGATGTTGGCTAATGGCGATTTCCGCTTGAATAAAGGCCTCGTAATCCGCATCTTTTACGACAAGATATGCGTCGTTGAAGCCCTTATTCCAATCCTTCGAATATGCGTAACCACATTTACAAATCATTTCTGGACTCTCTGAATGATGGAAACTGGCAAGAAATCAGTTTTGCATGAGGCTATTCGCCTCCCACTATAGCTGACAAAAGCTGGCCGACCCGGTCCACGGCCCCCCATCTGCTGCTCATGCAGTATGACACGCGCGGGAGGATTTGGGAAGAGGGGAGAAAGAATTTTCGACAGGATAACGGGACTGGCAGGATGGGACGATTGGACATCACGGAAGAGCATCGGCATTGTGCCTTTTTGCCCGGGACCGCCACGCAGGCATGCGTGGCATTTCTTCTCTTTGTGCCTCGTGCGGATCAAACATTTTGCGGGCGTGCAATGAGCTCGCGCTTTCAGCGCTGGGGAACGCGGGGGCCGTGGACCCCAGGGCGGCGTCATGCGGGGCGCATGCCTTGCCCGGGGCTATTACAGGTCGCGCCGTGGGCGCTGCAAGAACCTCCTGCGTTTCAGGGCCATCGATGGGGCAGGGTCTTGTCGTAGGATGGCGATCCTTAATGTGGCTCCGTCTTTGGGGGCCATTGCAGCACAGAGTAAGAAGAAATTCAGAATTTCACGCGAAGCCGCGAAGACGCAAAGGAAGAACTTCTGAACTTGCTGACGGTTCTGCGCTGTGCTGTGGCGTGGTTTCCCGACCGCGCCACTCTTGCGACCGTTCAGGTCTCCAATACACCGCCGATGAGGATACCATAAGCCAGCGGCTGATCTAATTCGTGACGCCTTCAAGAATCTGCGCAAATCTGCGTTATCTGCGGATGCGCTTCTGGGCAATCCTCTCCGTTGCGTACAACAACAAGATACTTTTCCCGGCATTCCGCAGAAAACCCGTAGCATATCCTTGGGTTTCCGGCTGAATCTCCCCGGAGGAACGATGCTTCGAATGAAAACGTATCAGCCGTATCCGCCCGCAGAACCCATGATGTACGGCAGCAGGGAGGCGGCATTGGCGCCTGTCATAACGGGGAATTCGCTGCCGTACCGGTAGAATTTGACGTGACCGTCCATAAAGAGCACATTTGCGCCGCCGGGAAGATGGTTGAACACGAGCATGTCAGGCGTATAGTTGCCGTACCCCGTACCGGGTCCGAAGAGGGTGCCGGTGGGATCCGAAGCGCCCCAGGCATCCATCATCACGGGGATGTCGCTTTGGCCTCGGGCGGAGGCGGCAGGGTCGTTGATGTCGGTGATGAGGAAGCGCTCGATTCCTTCGGCAAGCTTGTAATAGGAGTCTGGCAGGGGCTGGTCGTGCTCATCTGTCGTGAAGCCCAGGCCAAAGATGCCTTCACCCCCTGCCGGGAGTGCGCCCCACGGGTCTTTCTCGGAATCGGTGTACTCGCGTTTGAGGTCACCGTCGCCGAAGCGGGGCACCAGCGAATTGCCAATGACGGGAAAGGCGGTCAGGATGCACTCACATTCTTCGCCGCCCAATCCGTAATCTTTTCCATAGCGCATGAAGTCGTAGGGGCGCGGCCTCACCGAGTAATTGGGGTCGCCCCACATCTCGCTTACACTATCAGGGACCGGATATGTCAGCATGTCATAGGGAAACATCGGTGCGGCGGTGTAGCGCCATTGGCGCAGAAGCATCAGCACATCTGCGAGCTGCCCGCCGCTGGTCGTCGCATATCCGATGTAGGTGTAGGAGCGGGCAGTCGAGAGCAGGTCATAGACGCAGCCCATGTGGTAGCCGACTCGGTCTGAAGGCTGCGACAGGGCGGTTTGCCGGTAGTGCTCAATGAGCTCGTTGAGGTCTCCCGTTATGCCAAGTGTGCGCCCGATCTCGTCGGCGTGAGAATCTGACGGACACGTCATGATGTTGGGGTCGGTCCAATAATCGGGGTAAAGCAGGTAGGCCTCGGGCGCGAGATTGCCCATCAGGGTCCACCATTCCGAGCCCTCACTGAATCGATAATCCAGTTGTCGGGCCATCAGGGGCACCCACTTGCCGTTGTTTTCGTTCGCAAACATTTTGAAGACAAGGCCCCATTGCTTGAGATTGTTCGCGCAGGACGCCCGTCGTGCTGCTTCTCGCGCCCGGGCGAGCGCGGGCAGCAGTATTGCCGCCAGGATGCCGATGATGGCGATGACGACAAGGAGTTCGATGAGTGTGAAGCCGGTGCGGAGATTGGTTGATCTGGTCGAGATTCTCATATCGCGTGAAGTCCCTTAATCGGACGCAATGCGCCCGCGGTTGGAAGACGCGCACGCGCCATGCGGGTGCACCGGGTGGTGCGATGGAAAGGGAAGTGAGAGATACGCTACAGGCGTTCCAGCGCAACCCATTCCGCGAAGTTGCCGCAGTGGTTTTGTGCGCCCGTGGGCAGGTCTTCTGGCTTCCGGATCACCCTACTTGCCGCGCCTTCCCATCCGCTCGATTGCGGACAGTGGCTCCGTGGCGACGTTCGTCCCCGGTTACAGCAGCGCGTCTGCGACGGATTTTCACCGTGCTTCCCTTAACCCACGCGCTTCATTCATTTGTCTGAGCGAGAGTATATGCGCTGCGGGTTGCGCGGTCAAGTGCATGTTGATCGCCCGGTAAGCCGGGCGAAACCAAAGCGGCGGCAAGCCACCGCACTCCAAATAAGTTCAAACCTTGGACTGAAGCTTTCTCTTGCGCTGCAGGGCAAAGCTAGACGCGGTGTCTGGATTGTTTCGATGTCGGTTGGAAGCCGATGCCGATCCCGATCCCGATCCCGATTTCGATCCCGATCCCGATCCCGAATCCCGATCCCGAATCCCGATCCCGAATCCCGATCCCGATTTCGATCCCGATTTTGATTTTGATCCTGATGGGTGAGTTTGGTCACGGACATCGGCAGTTGCGGAGCTTGAGGGTGGCGTAATTGGCGTGTTCCGAGCGACCTTTTTGGGGGGTGATCGCACCGTGGTTGGGCGCCGTCCACCGCCCGGCAAGCCGCCGCACTCCGGAGATGTTCAGACCGTCAGCATTGTGGGGATTCAGTGACGGTGGAATAAAAAGGATGGGGGTTTGCGTTAGAGTTTTACGGCGGTAGTTGTGGAGATAGTGTATCCGGGTTGGCTTTTTCTGGGCTAATGGCTTGCGGCTCAGTCGGTTGTGTTGTTCCGGCCCTGTTTCTTCCGGGAGCAAGAGCCAGGGCAAAAATTTTCCTGGCAATTTCTTGACATGCCGCGCGGAGTTTGGTATGTTTCTTGTTTGTGCCCAAAGGCGAGGTGTGTCTTCGCCATGCATCCGAGTATGTCACGACCCCGAAAAATCGTTCTCTAGACCCAATCTGACAGGTTTCACGGACAACTAAAAGGGTATTCGTATGGCTGTTGCGCCCGAAAAGTCGATTGATCGTCCCTCGTTGGGCCGCGTCCCTGATGAAATGGAGCTGCCGGATCTTATCGAGATCCAAACAAAATCCTACGGGGATTTCCTGCAATGGGAAGTGCCGCCGGATGAGCGGGAGCTGAAAGGCCTTCAGGAAGTCTTCATGGACGTGTTTCCGATTTCCTCGCCGGACGGGCTTACGCGTTTGGAGTTTGTGAATTATTCGTTCACACCTCCGAAACATACGGTGCTCGAGTGCCAGGAACGTGGTTTGACCTATGCAGCATCTCTGAAAGCGCTGCTGCGTCTGGTGCGTTATGAAGAGGTGGGCTCGTCGAGTGAATTGCGCGAGCAGATGATGGTCGAGCAGGAGGTGTTTCTCGGCGAGTTGCCGATGATGACTCCGACCGGCACATTTATTGTCAACGGGGCCGAGCGCGTGATTGTCAGCCAGCTGCACAAGTCGCCGGGCGTCTCGTTCGAGACCAAAATCCACCAGAACGGAAAGATCTTGTTGACGGCGCGCATCATCCCCTACCGGGGCGCGTGGCTCGAGTTCGAGTATGATGTCAACGACATCATCTGGCTGACCATTGACCGACGCTCGAAGATTCTGGCGACCACCTTCTTACGCGCGTTTGGAGTTGTGGAAAACGATGAGATTCTGAAGCTTTTCTACAAGACCGAGGAAGCAACGCCTGGCCGGACGCGTGTGAAGATCGGCACCAAGTCGCGTGCGCCCGAGGACCTTGTGGGCCGGATGGTTGCGGAGGACGTGGTCGACCCCGAGACGGGCGAGATCATCGCGGATGCCGCCGAGGAGCTGAGCGAACAGAGCGTCGACAGGCTTATGGCTTCAAGTGTGAAGTCCTTTATGCTGCTTCACGATGAGGACATTTCGCGGGATGCGTCGTTGGCGCATACGTTGGCGCTGGACCCGAGCCAGACGCAGGAAGATGCCTACCGCGAGGTGTATGGGCGAATCCGACCGGGCGATCCGGCGACGGATGCGACGACCCGGTCGTTTTTCCAGCGGATGTTTTTTGATGCGAGCCGCTACGATTTCGCGCCGGTGGGCCGGTACAAGATCAACCGTAAGCTGGGTCTGGAGATACCGCAGGAGACCAAGACGCTTACCCAGGAAGATGTGATCGCGACGCTTCAGTATCTGGTCCGGCTGCGCAGCGGCGAGGGCGTGCTGGACGATATCGACCATCTTGGCAACCGGCGGGTGCGCGCTGTTGGCGAGCTGCTTTCGAATCAGGTGCGTATCGGTCTTGTGCGCATGGAGCGGACGGTTCGCGAACGCATGAATTTCCAGGACGACGAGCAGTTGAGCCCGCAGAATCTGGTTAATCCGAAGCCGGTGAGCGCGGTGATCAAGGATTTCTTCGGGCGGAGCCAGTTGTCGCACTTCATGGATCAGATCAACCCGCTGGCGGAGTTGACGCACAAACGCCGGCTGAGCGCTTTGGGTCCTGGAGGCTTGAGCCGCGAGCGAGCGGGTTTCGAGGTGCGCGATGTGCATGCCACGCATTACGGGCGCATTTGCCCGATCGAGACGCCGGAAGGCCCGAACATCGGGTTGATGGCCTCGCTGTCAACGTATGCCCGAATCAACGAATACGGATTTATCGAGACGCCTTACCGCAAGGTGGCCAGTGGGCGGGTCGGTAATGAGGTCGAGATGCTGTCGGCATATGACGAAGACAATTACACCATCGCGCAGGCCAATGCGCCGCTGGACAAGCGCGGCAAGTTTGTGAACCCAACCGTTCTGTCGCGCCATCGCGGCGACTTCCCGCAGGCCGACCAGAGCGATGTGGACTACATGGATATCTCCCCCAAGCAGTTGGTGAGTGTTGCCGCTGCGCTGATTCCGTTTCTGGAGCACGACGACGCGAACCGCGCGCTGATGGGCTCGAACATGCAGCGCCAGGCGGTGCCGCTGCTGAAGACGGAAGCCCCGCTGGTGGGCACGGGCCTCGAGCGGGTGACGGCGAAGAACGCCGGCACAGTTGTCAAGGCGGATCGTTCGGGCGTGGTCGAGTATGCGGACAGTGACGTCATTCGCATCCGGCACACCAAACGCGGGCAAGGCCCGGAAGAGAACCCGTTCCGTTCTGAGGAGGATGTGTACCACCTGAAGAAATACACGCGTTCGAACCAGAACACGTGCATCAATCAGAAACCCATCGTCCAAAAAGGCGACAAAGTGGAGGGCGGCGAGATCATCGCTGACGGCCCTGCCACGGACCAGGGCGAACTGGCCCTCGGGCGGAACGCGCTGGTGGCGTTTCTTCCGTGGGAAGGGTACAACTTCGAGGACGCGATTCTCATCAGTGAAGAGCTGGTGACCGAGGATGCGTTTACGTCGGTTCATATTCAAGTGTTCGAACTCGAGGCGCGCGATACCAAGCTTGGCCCGGAGGAGATCACGCGCGATATTCCGAATGTGAGCGAGGAAGCGCTGCGGAACCTCGATGAGTCGGGCATTGTGCGGCTGGGCGCGAAGGTCAAGCACGGCGACATCCTTGTGGGCAAGGTAACGCCGAAGGGCGAGACCGAGTTGGCGCCGGAGGAGAAGTTGTTGCGGGCGATCTTTGGCGAGAAGGCCGAAGACGTGCGCGACGCGTCGCTGACGGTGCCGCCGGGCGCCGAGGGCGTGGTGGTGGATGTGCGCGTGTGCAGCCGGCGCGAGAAGACCGACAGCGGTTCGCGCAGCGCCATTTCGGCCCAGGTGCAGAAGGTCAAGCGCGAATACCAGGAACGGATCAACGAGGTGCGCACGACGTTCGTGAAGCTGCTCAAAGACGATATGATGGGGTTGCGCATTCTCGATGACGTGGTCGACCACAAGACCGACGAGCTGGTTCTCGAGAAGGGCAAGAAGGTCAAGGTATCGCATCTGGAGAAGGCGGATTATGGCGTGCTGGCGCGGCTTCGGGTAGAGGACAAGAAACTTCAGCAGAAGGTGACGCGCCTGGTCAACATGGCGGCCATGGAAGAGGCCAAGTTGATTGCGTTCCGCGACAGTCAGATCGAGATGTTGCGCAAAGGCGACGAACTCCCGCCGGGTGTGATCAAGCTGGTCAAGGTGTTTGTGGCCACAAAGCGGCGGTTGTCGGTGGGCGACAAAATGGCGGGGCGCCATGGAAATAAGGGCGTGATCGCGAAGATTCTGCCGATCGAGGACATGCCTTTCCTGCCGGACGGGACGCCGGTGCAGATTGTGTTGAATCCGCTGGGCGTGCCTTCACGCATGAACGTCGGCCAGTTACTCGAGACGACCTTGGGCTGGGCGGCGCGCTGCCTGGGTATGAAGGTGGCCACGCCGGTATTTAATGGAGCTTCCGAAGAGGTCATCGCCGACTTTTTGATAAAGGCGGGGCTGCCGGAGAGCGGAAAGGTCGAGTTGCGCGACGGACGCAGCGGTAAGCTGCTCGATCAGGAAGTTACGGCAGGTTACCTGTATATGATGAAGCTCAACCATCTGGTGGACGACAAGATTCACGCTCGGGCCATCGGGCCGTATTCGCTGGTTACGCAGCAGCCGCTTGGCGGCAAGGCGCAGTTTGGCGGCCAGCGGTTTGGCGAGATGGAGGTATGGGCGTTGCAGGCCTATGGGTCTGCCTACACGCTGCAGGAATTGCTGACCATCAAGTCCGATGACATTCAAGGCCGCACAAAAGCCTACGAGGCGGTGGTCAAGGGCGACCGGGACGTCGAGCCCGGCACACCCGAATCCTTTAACGTTCTCGTGCGCGAGATGCAGTCGCTGTGTTTGGATGTGCTTAAGCTTGCCCGCGTCGAGGATGGCAGCGACAGGGACGAAGACGAAGAAGAGCTGGAGGGCTAAGTCTTGGCGAAATATGTTCCCACGACGAGTGAGCGGTTTGATGCGCTGCAGGTGCGCCTTGCTTCCCCGGAGGAGATCCTTAAATGGTCTCGGGGTGAAGTGAAAAAGCCGGAGACGATCAACTACCGGACGTTCAAGCCCGAAAAGGACGGCCTTTTCTGCGAACGCATTTTCGGCCCGGTCAAGGACTGGGAATGCGGCTGCGGAAAGTATAAGAAGGTCAAGCACCGGGGCATTACATGCGATCGCTGCGGGGTTGAGATCACGGAATCGAAAGTCCGGCGCGAGCGCATGGGCTGCATCAAGCTTGCGGTCCCCGTGACGCACATCTGGTTTTTTAAGACCACCCCGAGTTCGATCGGCAACCTCCTGGATTTGTCGATCCGGGTGCTCGAGCGGGTGATCTATTTCGAGAACTATGTCGTCATTGATCCGGGCGATACGAGTCTCGACAAGATGACGACCCTCACTGAAGACGAGTATCAAGACGCGCGGGAAGAGTGGGGCGACCGCTTCGTGGCCAAAATGGGCGCCGAAGCCGTGAAGATGCTTCTTGAAGAGATTGACATCGACGCGCTCAGCGCTGAATTGCACAACCAGGTCGCCACAACCAATTCGATGCAGGCGCGGGCGAAGGCGATCAAGCGGCTCAAGGTCGTCGAGGCGTTGCGCAAGTCGGGCAACAATCCCTCGTGGATGGTCCTTGATGTGCTGCCGGTGATTCCGCCCGATTTGCGGCCGCTGGTGCCTCTCGAGGGCGGTCGGTACGCCACGAGCGATCTCAATGATTTGTATCGACGGGTGATCAATCGCAATAACCGTCTTAAGCGGTTGATCGAGCTGCGGGCTCCCGAGGTTATTCTGCGCAACGAGAAGCGCATGCTTCAGGAAGCGGTGGATGCCCTTTTCGACAACGGCCGCCACGGGCGGACGGTGCTTGGGGCGGGGAACCGGCCCTTGAAATCCCTTAGCGACATGCTCAAGGGCAAGCAGGGGCGTTTCCGCCAGAACCTTCTCGGGAAACGCGTCGATTATTCGGGCCGCTCGGTCATCGTGGTGGGTCCCGAGCTGAAGATTAACCAGTGCGGGCTGCCCAAGAAGATGGCGCTTGAGTTGTTCGAGCCGTTCATCATCCGCGAGTTGAAAGACCGCGGTATCGCGTCGACGATCAAGGCGGCGAAACGCACGATCGCCATGGGCCGTGAAGAAGTGTGGGATATCCTGGATGAGGTCATCACGGATCACCCTGTTTTGCTTAACCGAGCGCCGACGCTGCATCGGCTGGGCATTCAGGCTTTCGAGCCGGTGCTGATCGAGGGCAAGGCCATCCGGATTCACCCGCTGGTGTGCGCGGCGTTTAACGCGGATTTCGACGGCGACCAGATGGCGGTGCATGTTCCGCTGATGCCGGTGGCGCAGCTCGAGGCGCGGTTGTTGATGCTTTCGTCGACCAATATCTTCTCGCCCTCGACGGGCCGCCCGATTGCAACCCCCAGTCAGGACATTGTGCTGGGTCTGGCCTACATTACGAAGGCGCGAGAAGGGGCCAAGGGCGGCTGGCGAAAAGAATGGGTCGACGAGGAAGGCCGCATTCTCAACCCCGGCAAGATTTACCCGAATACCGAAGCGGTGCTGGTGGCCTATGAACTTGGCGAGGTGGCTCTCCACGCGCGCATCAAGGTGTGGTGCGAAGGTGAGATCGTCGATACGACCGTCGGGCGCGTCATTTTCAAAGAATCGCTTCCGGCCGAGATCAGCTTGCACGACGTGAACCGCGAGCAGTCGCAGGCTACGGTGGGCGATGTGATTGCACAGGCCTATTTGAAGCACGGGCACAACAAGACCGTCGAACTGCTCGATGCGCTCAAGAATGCGGGATTTCGCTGGGCCACGCTGGCGGGTTTGTCGATCGGCGTTAAAGACATGATCGTGCCCGAGGAAAAGACCGAACTGATCAGCCGGGCCAAGGAAGCGGTGGCGCGCATTGACGAGATGTATCAGAACGGGTTGATCACCGAGGGCGAGCGCTATAACAAGGTGATTGACGAATGGACCACAGTGACCGAGTCACTGACCTCCATGATGCTTAAGGAATTGGAAAAGAACGAAGAAGGCTTCAGCGGCATCAACCTGATGCTGAAGTCGGGTGCGCGAGGAAACAAACAGCAGATTCGCCAGTTGGCGGCCATGCGCGGCCTTATGGCCAAGCCGTCGGGCGATATCATCGAGTCGCCCATTACCGCGAACTTCCGGGAGGGCCTGACGGTTCTCGAATACTTCATCTCGTCGCACGGCGCGCGCAAGGGACTGGCCGACACGGCCCTCAAGACCGCCGATGCCGGCTACCTGACGCGGCGCCTGGTCGACGTCGCCCAGGATGTTGTTATCGAAGAAGAGGACTGCGGCACGCTCAACGGCGTGTGGGTCGAACCGCTGATGGATGGGGCCGAGGTCGTTCAGGGGCTCGATGAGCGCATCGTCGGTCGATTCCCACTTGATGACATCACAATTCCGGGCCAAAGCGAACCCATCGTTCGGGCGGACGAAGAAATCAATGAGGTGAAAGCCCGTCTGATCATCGAAGAAGGGCTTCCGGGCGTTCGTATCCGGTCTGTGCTTACGTGTGATTCGAAACGCGGCGTATGCACCCGGTGCTATGGGCGTAATCTCGCGACCGGGAATCTGGTCGAGCTCGGCGAGGCTGTCGGCATCATTGCAGCGCAATCGATTGGCGAGCCCGGCACCCAGCTCACGATGCGCACGTTCCACATCGGCGGGGCCGCGAGCAGGATGGTCGAATCCAGCGAGGTGCGTCTTGCCGAGAGCGGCACCATCGAGTTCCGCAACGTGCGCGTGGCCACGAACCGCGCCGGAAAAACGGTCGTCGTGAACCGGGGCGGTGAAATGGCTTTGCTGGACGACGAAGGCAAGGAAATTCAGCGCTATGCGGTGCCTTCGGGCGGCGTGCTGCACGTCGAAGACGGAGCCAAGGCCAAGAAAGGCAAGCTCCTCTACGAATGGGATCCGTATAACGTCTCGATTGCGGCGGAAGCCACGGGCACCGTGCATCTCGAGGGGATGGTGGAAGGCGTGACCATGCGCAAAGACATCAACCCCGACACGGGACTCGAGGAGCGCGTGGTCACTGAGCACAAGCAGGACCTGCACCCGCAGATCACCATCTTGAGCGATGACAATGAAGTGCTGGCCTACGCGACCATTCCCGCGCAGACGCACGTGCTGGTGGCCGATGGTGTCAAGGTACAGGCGGGCGACATGCTGGCGAAGACCCCGCGGCAATTCAGCAAGACGACCGACATCACCGGCGGTCTGCCGCGAGTAGCCGAGCTTTTCGAGGCGCGGCAGCCCAAAGATCCCGCCGTCATCAGCCACATCGACGGCACCGTCGAGCTGGGCGGTGCGACCAAAGGTATGCGCAAGGTCAAGATCATTCCCCCGGTGGGCAAGGAACGCGAGTACACCGTTTTGCCAGGCAAGCATCTCAACGTGCAGGCGGGCGACCGCGTCTATGCAGGACAGCGCCTGACGGACGGGCCAGTAATTCCGCAGGATATTCTTGACGTGCAGGGCGAAGAAGCGCTCCGCAAGTATTTGCTTGACGAGATACAGCAGGTGTACCGGCTTCAGGGTGTCCGCACAAACGACAAGCACATCGAGGTGATCATTCGCCAGATGCTCCGGAAAGTAAAGATCAAGGACAACCCGGGTGACACCCCCTTCCTGGCTCATGAAGAAGTTGATCGGATACGGTTCCAGGAGATCAACCAGCAGGTGGTGGCCAAAGGCGGTATTCCTGCCGAGGCCGAACCGATCTTGCAGGGCATCACCAAAGCGGCCTTGAGCACGGAGAGTTTCTTTGCGGCGGCGTCTTTCCAGCAGACGACAAGGGTCTTGACCGATGCCGCCCTTTCCGGCAAACGCGACTATCTGCGCGGGCTCAAGGAAAACGTCATCATCGGCCATTTGATACCCGCCGGAACGGGCAGCCGCCACCATGCGAGTGCCCATGCGGTGGTGCTTGATGATGCCGCGCAGGATTTCGCAGAAGAGCTGGACGTAAGTCCAGCCGCGGAAGAACCGGACATTGATGAGGCAGAGGATGCCCTGGCATAAACCGGCTGGAAAACGCAGGCGTAAATGTTGTTGAAATGCTTGACATGCCGGTATTTGTGTGCTAAACTTACCGGCCGCTGTCAAACGGGAGCGCTGCGCGCATAAAGAAGCGCGAAGGACGGGTGTCCTACCGGGCGCCGATGGCTCTAACACACGTTATAGCAAGGAGAAGAGGTTTTGCCGACGATTAACCAGCTCGTGCGCAATTGCCGGAAACGCAGGCCTAACAAGACTAAATCGCCTGCGTTGAAGGGATGCCCCCAGGCATCGGGAACCTGCACGCGCGTGTACACAATGACGCCCAAGAAGCCCAACTCGGCGCTTCGCAAAGTTGCCCGTGTGCGCTTGAAGAACGGGATGGAGGTGACCACCTACATTCCTGGGATCGGTCACAATTTGCAGGAGCACTCGCAGGTCATGATCCGCGGGGGGCGCGTGAAAGACCTTCCGGGCGTCCGCTATCACTTGATTCGTGGTGTGCTGGATGCCAGCGGCGACATGGGCGGTTCGGCAGGCATTAAGGAAGAAAACGGCAAACCCGTGCATGACGGGCGCTGGGTGAGCCGGTCAAAATACGGGGTGAAGAAGCCCAAGGTATAAGCAGAGGCCGCGCCTCGAGGGCGCGGGCGGGTAGATTCGAGCGAAAAACAGGTTGCTGCGCGGTCTCGCAGTGAGGCGGCGCCAAGAGTGAAGGGATAGGCGTTTCCAATGCCAAGACGACGCGAGGTTCCGAAGCGGGTTTTGCTTCCGGATCCTAAATACAAGAGTCCTTTGTTGGCCAAATTCATCAACACGGTGATGGTGTGCGGGAAGAAGAGCGTGGCCGAGAGCAGTGTGTACGGCGCGCTGGAAATCCTCAAGACGAAGCTTCCCAATGAAGACGCGATTATGGTTTTTGAAACGGCTATTGACAATGCCAAGCCTTTGCTCCAGGTGAAATCGCGCCGCGTAGGCGGCGCCACCTATCAGGTGCCCGTCGAGATTGCGCCCGCCGTGCGCACGGCCCTGGCCTTCCGCTGGGTCATCGAGTTCTCGCGCAAGCGCGGCGAGAAGACCATGGCTGAGCGTTTGGCGGCTGAGTTGCTCGATTGCTTTAACCGGCAGGGCAACACAATTAAACGGCGGGAAGACACGCACCGGATGGCCGAGGCCAACAAAGCCTTTGCCCACTTGCGGTTCTAGGTTCGGCACTAACACACGCCAACCTGTATACGAAGGTTTAACACGCTGCTTCGCGAAATGGGCAATGTGTGCCCTGCGCAAGGCAGCGCGACAGTGATAATCGGCGCGGCGAGACGCTCAGGATGCGTCCGGGCGCATAAAGTTGAATCAGCCAACGCACCAGCAAGGACGGTTGGGTGATACGAGAGAGAACCAGTGAAAGCACACCATAGACACACGGCCGTGAACGCCGCAGCGAATGGCTTGGCCAATTCGCTGCGGGCGGTTCTGTGATTTGTAGAGAGGTTGTGTATGTCTAGGCGTTTTCCACTGGAAAAGACTCGTAACATCGGCATTGCCGCGCATATCGATGCGGGCAAGACCACGGTGACCGAGCGTATCCTGTTCTTCTCGGGGCGGTTGCGTCAAATGGGCGAAGTGCATGACGGCACCACCGTAATGGATTATATGGCCCAGGAGCGCGAACGGGGCATTACCATCACATCGGCGGCCACGGCCTGTATGTGGAAAGACCACCGGATCAATATTATTGACACTCCGGGGCACGTGGATTTCACCGCCGAGGTCGAGCGCAGCTTGCGCGTGCTGGATGGCGCCGTCGCGGTCTTCTGCGCGGTGGCCGGCGTCCAGTCACAGTCCGAAACGGTCTGGCGCCAGGCATTGCGGTATGGAGTCCCCCGGATAGCCTTCATAAACAAGATGGATCGTGTGGGGGCAGACTTCGACCGCGCGGTGGACAGCATGCGCGCGCGCCTGGGTGCGCGTCCCGTGCCCATCCAGATGCCTGTTGGCCATGAGGACGGCTTCCGCGGAATCGTCGACCTTGTTCGCATGCGCCAGATCAGCTGGCAAGGCGAAGGGTTCGATTGCACGCAGGTGTTTTCGGAGATTCCCGAAGAACTGCGGATGCGAGCCGAAGAGGCCCGACACGATCTCCTCGAGGTCGCAGCCGAAGCTGACGAGCAGGTGATGGACAAGTATGTGCACGAGGAACCCGTCACCGAAGCCGAGCTTGTAGCCGCGCTCCGGAAGGGGGCCCTGGCCAACCAGTTTTGCCTGGTTCTGTGCGGTTCCGCGCTCAAGAACCGGGGAACACGCCTTCTACTGGATGCCGTGATCGACTACCTGCCTTCGCCCTCGGATGTGCCGTCGGTGAAGGGCCATCTTCCGGGCCGCGAGGACAAAGAAGTTGTGCGGCATCCGTCGGATGACGAGCCGTTCTCGGCCTTGGCGTTCAAGATTTTGACCGACCCGCATGTGGGCCGCCTGACGTTCTTGCGTGTGTATTCGGGTGTGGTCAAGTCGGGGCAGCAGGTGTTGAATACCCGCACCGGTCGCAAGGAGCGCCTCGGCAGGCTACTCGAGATGCATGCCGATGAGCGCACCGACCTGAGCGAGCTTCGTGCTGGCGACATCGGGGCCGTGATAGGCGCCAAGAACACGACGACGGGCGACACGCTGTGCGACCCGGCCAAGCCGGTCGAGCTGCTGCGGGTAGTGTTCCCCGAGCCGGTGGTGCATGTGGCCATCGAGCCGCGCACCAAAGCGGACCAGGACAAGCTTTCTGACGCGCTGCAGAAGCTGGCCGATGAGGATCCGACGTTCCAGGTGCGCATGAATGAAGAGACGGCCCAGACCATCATCGCGGGGATGGGGGAGCTCCACTTGGAGATTCTCATCGACCGGATGAAGCGCGAGTTTAATGTTGCGGCCAATGTCGGCAAGCCGGTGGTGGCCTATCGCGAGAGTATTCGTGAACGGACCGAAACCAAGGTGCGTTTTGTCCGCCAAACGGGCGGGCGGGGCCAGTTCGCCGAAGTCGAGATGGCCTTCGAACCGGCCGATAAGGGCGCGCACTTCGTGTTCGAAAATGCGACGGTCGGAGGCAGTGTGCCCAAGGAATTCGTGCCGGCCGTCGAGAAGGGCGTGCGCGAGACGCTGGATACGGGCATCGTAGCGGGTTACCCCATAGTGGATGTCAAGGCGATTTTGCTGGACGGCGCCTTTCACGAGGTGGACTCGTCGGACTTGGCCTTCCAGACTGCCGGGGCGATTGCGGCGCGACAGGCCATTCCGAAAGGTCGGCCCGTCTTGCTCGAACCGGTGATGCGCATCGAGGTCTTGTGTCCGGACGAGTACACAGGCGAAGTAGTGATGGATTTTAACGGGCGCCGTGGGCGCATAGAAGAGATGACCGTGGAAGAAAAGACTCGGAAGGTCCTGGCGTTTGTTCCGCTTGCGGAAATGTTTGGCTACGCCAACGACATCCGGTCGCGCACCCAGGGTCGTGTGGCGCACAGTATGGAGTTTTCGCACTACGAAGAGGTGCCGGCAGATATCGCCAACAGGCTGATGGAGAACACAGGCGGAACGTTCCGCTTTGAGTAGATACAAACCAGTTTGGTAGTAGACAAGAAGATGCATAAAGGCCCGAGAGGCCGGGCAGTTCCCGAGTAATCGAAGGAGAAAACCATGGCCAAGCAGAAGTTTGAGCGGACGAAGCCGCACGTGAACATTGGAACGATTGGTCACGTGGATCACGGGAAGACCACGCTTACGAGCGGGATCACGAAGGTGCTTGCCGAGAC
>SLSB01000486.1 GCA_007130675.1 Candidatus Hydrogenedentota bacterium
CTCAAGAACGACAAGGACGCCAACAACAGTGCAACCTTACAAGAACAGTTCTGACAACATGCATCGCCACAGCTGGGTCATTGCAGCGCCAACGGAATCATGAATTCATCCATTTTGATCTGTAGCCCAAACTGGCTGTTTTCAAGGTTAAGTTAGCGCCTATGGGGATCAGTCCCGGGTTTTCGCTGGTATTGGTATAGAGGCCTTAGGGAAAACCCCGTGTCTTGATCTTCCTGTTGGGGTTCGCTTCAGGTGATTTGATCTGACCATGTCCTGCCGCGGATACTGCGCTCGGTGTTGTTGCCCGAAGCCCCCTTCAATCCATAACCGGAGACTCCGCCGATGACTCTTCGCGAGTGCATTCTTGCCGTATATCAAGGAGAGACGCCCGACGTGGTCCCGTACATGCTCGATTTGTCTCACTGGTTTTACCACAAGCACCAGATACCGTGGGATCTGAGCGCCGTTCACAACGAACCCGAGCTCGACCTTATCGCCTTCCATAAGGCCGTTGGAGCGGGGTTCTACATACCGCAGCTGCCGGCATTTTACGACGTCCGCTATCCCGAAGATGTCGCGGCCACCGCTACTAAATCCGAGGACGAAAGCACCATCACATGGACCATCGAGACGCCATTGGGGCGTCTGTCGCGTACCCGCCGATGGGAACCGAAAAACTATGCGTGGGGCATTGTCGACTGGCCTGTGCAATCCGAGCAAGACCTCGGCATCCTGCGCTATGCCCTCTCGAACCGCACCTACGCGCCACACTGGGAGCGCTACCGCGCATGGGTCGAGGCTGTCGGTGACACCGGCGTGGTGTACGTGCCCACTGGGTACAGCGCCATGGGGCACCTGCTCAACTACTGGATGGGCGTGCAAAACACCACTTACGCTGTCTTCGAGATCCCCGGGGCTGTGCGGGCGTTTGTCGATGCGGTGAACGCCAATCTCCTCGAATGCGTCGATATCCTGGCCGAATCCCCGGCCGAAATCATCATTATGGGCGACAATTTCTCGAGCGACATCCAACCCCCGCATTTCTTCGAGAAGTGGTCCAAGCCATACTATGCTGAAGCCATCGCACGCTTGCATAAGGCGGGGAAGCATGTGGCTGTTCACATCGACGGGCGCCTCCGAGGCGGGTTGGGCATGTTTGCGGCCATTGGAGCCGATTGCGCCGATGCCGTCACGCCTTCGGGACCCGGCGACCTCACTCCCGAAGCGTGCCGTGAAGAGGCGGGTCAACGTATGATCCTTTCGGGCGGTGTGCCGCCGAACCTGTGGCTGCCGGATACGGATATGGCTGCCTTCGACCAAGCCGTCTTGCGCTGGCTCGAATTGCGCGCCTCCAGCCCACGGCTTATCGCTAATGCTGGCGACCAGGTGCCGCCCGGGGCCGACGAAGCCCGTATCCACCGCATGCGCGATCTCGTCGAGAAGCACGGCCGCTACTGAAGATCGATGCGTTTCCGAAACCTCGCCGTGTCCGTCTCGTCCATGGTGTCCATCGCCCCGGCAAAAAGCCATGGGGCCGACGTGTTATAATGACGGCCAATTGGCAAATATCCGTAGTGGCGCACGAAATCCTCGAGGCGAACCCGAGAAGGAGGGACACATGCAGGCCGTACCCACAGCACGGGAAATCATGAAAACCACAGCACGCGTGATTCATCCCAACGTGTATGTTCTGGATGCGATGAGCATGCTGCACAGCAAGGCCGAGAACGCCGCCATGGTGGTAGACGACGAGTACCGGCTGGTTGGAATTCTCTCGGCAAAGGACTGCCTGCGTGTCCTGCTTGGTGAGGTCTACGACCGTTTCGAGGTAAGCGGCCGGGCGCGCGTGGCCGACTTCATGTCGCCGCTCACAGAAACCTTAACCCCAGGCATGGACATTTTCGCAATCGCCTCGGTGTTCTTGCGCGCAGATTTCACGTCGCTGCCTGTGCTCGACGACGGCGTCCTCGTAGGTTCGATTGCACGCTTGGATATGCTCGCCGCCATCGTCGATATGGCCAAACGCAGCGAGGCAGGCCAGGCACAAGTGCGCGAACGCATCCAGATCGAGGAGCATCCCCGGTCGATACGCGATTTATTGCGGCTGGCCGGAGACCATGACAAGGCCCAGCTCAGCCAGGTGCTCAGTAAACGCCATCACACCGAGTCTAAGAAGCGAACGAGTTCTCAAGAGTGACGAATGCAGGCCTCAAGGACCCCACACGGTTGAAGGGTAGCGCGCACCGCCAGCGGACTGTGGGAAGGTGCGGAGAACGGAGGAGGAGCGTGCGGCATGTCTGATGGGTTGCACCGCCAGGCCGAACCCGAAATTATGGATGAAATCGAAGAAGCCCAGGCGTATGCCGTGGCCGATTTTGACGCGGAGAACGCCGCCTTTGTCGACCGGCTCTGTGAACTCTCGAAAGGTCTTGACGCCTGCATCGCCCTTGATCTCGGCACTGGCCCCGCGGACATTCCCGCACGCCTCGCCACCCAGAAACCTCGCTGGCGCACCTGGGCCGCCGATGCGTCCTGGCCCATGCTGATTCACGGCAAGGAATCGCTCGGGCACGCGAGAGATAGGCAGTCGATAGGCCTGTTGCAGGCCGATGCAAAACGCATTCCCATGAGAACCCGTAGCGTTGACGTGGTGTTTTCCAACAGCATCCTGCATCACATCAACGACACCGCCACCCTGTGGAACGAAATCAAACGCGTGGCCAAACCAGGCGCGCTCGTGTTCCTGCGCGATCTCACCCGGCCGCACTGCGCATCGGATGCGCTGGATATTGTCCGAATACACGCAGGGAAAGAATCCAAACTTCTGCAGCAGGAGTTTTACCGCTCGCTCTTGTCGGCGTACACCGTCGAGGAAGTCGAGAACCAACTCCAGAGCGCCCGGCTGGACACGCTCAAAGTCAAACAGGTCACCAACCGCCATCTCGACATCTGGGGACGCATCACGCGCGCGTGAATCAGTCCTTGTTGCAGATGAAGAGCGCCGCGAGTGCGCCCGGCACCCAGCCCGCAAGCGTCAGCAGCGCCACCAGCACAATGGACCCGCAGCCTTTGTCCAGCACGGCCAAGGGTGGAAGAAGAATACACAACAGCGCGCGACCGAGGCTCATGAATAACATCTCCTCTGTGTACTACAAGATGTTTGACCGGTGATCACGAGGATGCCCCGCCACATATTGCGAATTCTAACGGCATCGTCTTACTGCACGCAAGACCCGCCGTGGGACGGATCAGAAGAGTTCGTGTAAGTAGCCGTCTATCTCCTCGCGCAAGGCGGGAGCAACAGCGCGCTCGAAGGGCCACGTTTCGGACGCAGCCAATTCCTCGAGCATGATGCTGGCGGTCTCGCTGGCCCAGGCAATCTCGGCGAACGACATGGCATCGAGGTTGTTGTGCTCGGAATGATGGTACCAGTATCCAGGCAGATGGGTCTTGCGGTTGAACCAAACGCCCGGGATGCCCTGGGCGCCAAACCAGAATTGATCCTGATACGGGCACACGCCCGCGAACACCGTGCCGTATTGCTGGCGTTCGTCGGCGACACTTCTGACATAGGCCTCCATCTCGGGCGTGCCGGTGCACATAACCTCGGACAAGCCGAGATGCGCCCCGATGCTGTCGAAATTGCACACCCACGCGATCCGCTCGAGGTCGGCCACTTGCCCGTTCACATACCGGCCGGACCCCACCGAAAGCTGTTCTTCGGCCCCGAATCCGATGAAACGCAGCGTGTGTCTGCGGTGAGCATTTCGCAACCGGCGGGCACACTCGAGCGTGGCCGCAATGCCGCTCGCATTGTCGTCCGCACCCTGCCCCACGGATACCGAGTCCAGGTGGCCGCACACGACGAGCACGCGCCCCTCGGGGTCCTCGCCGGGCAGTTCTCCGACAGCGTTACACGACGTGGCATCCTCGATCCGCCCCGAGCAGGTCAGACGGACCCGCCCCGGACGGTCCCGTGCAAGACCGAAGGCATCCATCAATGAGAGGTATGCCATGGGTTTGGTGATGTGTTTCATAAACCGCTCGCCTACGCCATTGGCAATGGGCCAGTCGGTCTGCAGTCGCGTGTCAACGAAGAGCAGCGCAGCTAACCCGGACTGCTGCAACTCGGCGAACACCCGTTCTGATTCGCCGTATCCCCCCAGAAAAAGACCGATTTTCCCATCGAGGCCGCCGCACCGCAGCCCGCTTTCCCAATCCACCGGCTCAAAGAAGACTACATCGCCCTCGACGCCTTCGGGCGGCGTGGCTGGCGAGTGCGCGACGTGCTGCGCATCCAGAATCCGGTCGCCCGAGAGCACGCGCACCGTCGCCCCGCCCGGCAGCCACCGTTTGCACGAGAAGGGAAGCGTTGCGGCATGTGCGAGCCCCAACGCTCGAAAGCGTTCGACAACATAGTCAGCGACCCGCTCCTCTTCCGGCGAACCCGCCAGACGGGTTCCGACGGTCTTGCACATGAACTCCATATCCTGCTGGATTTGACGCTCTCCATCGCGGTCTGCAAGGTTTCGCATGATCTCGGGTCCTTCTGCATTCGATGTGCCGTGTCCACCCGAGAGTGTACACATACGCCAAGGCACTTTCACGGCGCGTCTCACATATCGTCTGCCTCAAACGGTCGTCGGCTCGAACGAAAGGGGCATTGATTGGCACAAAACCCTTGTGTTTTGACGTAAATTGTGTCTATAGTAACGCTGTCAAATCCTTGTGTTGGCGATGCCGCCCGATGAGGGGCGCGTGGGATACTGCACGAGGTGGAAAGGAGGTGGTCCATCAATGGCAAGTCCGGGAATACCCGGCGCTAGTAGGCAGGCCTGCTGCGCCGTGACTCGTCTCCAGGTGATGGATCCGAACACGATGAAAGTTGAGGATCGTACGTGGAGGTGCCGGCGGTAGCGGGCATCGAGTCTACTAGCTGAACGTTTGACGGGGCTCAGGGCTTTTGGTTCTGAGCCCCGTCTTCATGCATACTATAAATGGCAGGTCGAGGCGAAACGGTTACTACACCGAGACAACGCAGGAATGGGGCAAGACACAAATCAGGGGCCTAATGGGCACGGCGATGTGGCCGCGCAGTTTCCAAATGCGGAAGTGCGCGTACCGCGCGACCGTATGGCGGTCTTGCTGGATTGTGAGCGTGTTCCCGCAGAGCTGAATACATTCATCGAGTGGGTCTGCGCGGAGATGCTCGCGCTCCAAGTCATGCCGCATTTGTGCGACGAGCAGGTGCGCGAGCGGATTTACGATGTGCTCGCCCATTCCGACGCGCTCCGGGGCGTGGTGATTGCAGAAGGAAAACAGCCGGGGCCCCCGGTTGACGGCCGTATCGAATGGGCCGCGGACTTTTTCAAGTCGGGGTTTGTCGTGGACGAGGAGACCGGGGCGCTGAATTACCGCAAACCCGCCGCCGAGCGCAATGTCACCACCGGCCAGCTCATGGCGATGGTGCACCCGCCCCAGCCCGGAGAAGACGGGATCGATGTGTTTGGCAATCGCGTTCCGGGCAAACGCGGCCGGCCCGCGCTCCTGCGGGCAGGCGCCAATGTCCGACAGGAAGGCGAGTGCCACTACGCGCTGCGCGATGGGCGTATTCAGTGGAATGGCAAAGCGCTTTCCGTCGATGAAGTGCTGGTAATCCGGGGTGATGTAGGCCTGAAATCCGGCGATATCGACCATCGAGGCACGGTCTTGATTTCGGGAGATGTCGGCCCCGACAGCGTCGTACGTGCCTCGGGCGACATCGAAATCGAAGGCACTGTCGAGCAGGCCGACATCGAAGCCGGCGGCAACCTGGTGATTCGCGGCGGCATTATGGGCCGCGGACGCGATAAGATCTATGTCGAAGGCTTCATCCATGCCAAGTTCATTCTTGATTCCGAGCTCGAGGCCGGACACGACATTCTGGTGGACCGCGAGATCGTGCAGTCCAGAGTTAAGTGTATGGAGTCGATATCGATTCCCAATGGCCGCATCGTAGGCGGAGATGCCGTCGCTCGGGCCGGTTTTATCGTGGGACAAGTCGGAACCGAGGCACTCGTGCCCACCGTGTTGACCGCCGGGCGCGATTTCCGGCTCGACGACAAACTCGAAACCCTTCACAAGGAGCTCGATGCCCTGTTTGCAGCGCGTGATCCGCTCGCTGTCAAACTGAAGCGAAGCATCTCACGGAAACGCCTGCCCATGATGCGCGACGGGGACGCGCCAGAGGCGGCGATTGCCGAGCTCAAGGAAAAGCTGCAGGAAACTGACAGGCGCATCCGCATTCTGACCGCCGAGGCCGAAGGACTCCGGCTCCAGTCGAAAAGTCATACCCATGCCCGGCTCGAGATTCTCAAGGTCGTCTATCCGGAAAGCTATCTCGGTCTGGGCGGCGAACAGCTGCACGTGCGCGAGCGGTTTCAGGGTCCTGTCCACGCCCATTTATCGGGGGGCAAGGTGCGCCTGCGCCGCGGCAGGGACGAATAGGCGGCGGTCTCAGCGCGCCTCTGTCATGGCGCGCCGCGCTGGATTACAGCGACGGCCCTGTCGGGAAAATCGGTGAATACCCCATCCACGCCGTATTCGAAGAAGAAGTGCGCCAACTCCTCGTCCATGCTTGCGTATCCATCGCCGGGCGCCTCGACCCGGAAGGTCCACGGATGCACCACGAGCCCCCGCGCATGGGCGTCCCTGACCAAATCTGGATTTCTGTCGACCAGTCTCTTGTTCGGCCCGATGCCTTCCGCGAACTCGGCCACGGCATCGAGGCCCTCGGGAGTCACGAGCTGTGCGCCGCGGGCATTGTCGCTCATGAGCATTACCTGCGGCAGCTCGGAACCAAGCTCGTGCCGGAGGCGCTGCAATGCTTCCGCCTCGAAACATTGCACGAAGACGAGGGCCTCCTCACCTTCATAGCCATAACGCGTCATGATCTCGAGGAACGCTTCTTCCATGGGCAGTCCTTGCGCACGATGCCACGCCGGCGCCTTCAGCTCGGGATAAATGCCGACTTCGCGCCCGGTAGTCTGGTTCAGGCCCTGGACAAGTTCGATCAGCTCCTCGAGCGTGGCCACTTCAAACGAAGCGGCGCCTTTGGGGAAACGCGAGTCCATACGTTCGTGCACGGAAAGCTGCTTGATTTCCTCGAGGGTCAGGTCGGCCGCATACCACCTTCCGTCTTCGCGTTTGCGGTCTGGAAAGACCTCCTCGACGTTGGTGGTGGTCTCGAGGTGCCTGTCGTGCAGGCAGAGGAAATGTCCGTCCTTACTCATGACCAGATCGGGCTCGAGATAGTCCGAACCCTGGGCATAGGCCATGGCGTACGCCTCGAGCGTGTGCTCAGGCAGATAGCCGCTCGCGCCGCGATGCGCGATGACCAGAGGCCGATTGGCCGTTTCATCTGCGGCCACCGGCAACTGCGTTGCAACAGACAAGACCACCCATACAGCTATCCATCCCACTTTGCAGATCATGTGTTGTCTCTCCGGTGTGTGTTCATGCGGCTGTTCTGTCTGCTGGGCAGTATACTCGGTCGGCGGCGATGTTGTCGCGCAGCCCACGTGACCAGACGCACAAGCGTCTAACCACGGGTCTCGCCGACGGCACGGATAACAAAGAACAGAACAGACCCGCTTTTCGAAATCCGCGCGATCCGCGGTTGAACCTCTTATCGCGAATCAGACCGTTGTGCGCAGGATCGAAAACCCGAGTCTGGGCATGGGCGCGCCGCTGTTGTGGAAGGACAATCCCCCGTAACGGAACCCTTGTACGGCGACGTGGGTGTGGCCGTAGTACACGTCCGTGACACCGGAACCTCTGCCGTGGCCCACGGCGTCCAGATAATGCATGAGCCGCCCGGCCACCACTTCACGAGGGAAGACAATGCGCGGAATGGTGCGGTGCGCGCCCAGCCAGAAGGCTAAATCGTATGCGCGGTTCACCAGGCGGCCTCGCCGCCGGTCGTAATGCCACAGGCGGCGAGCCGCCTCGAACTCGGCCTGCGTCATCTTGCGGTCCGCGACGTCGCCGTGGAGAAACACCGCAGTGTTCAGACGCAGCAGGTCATGGTGGCAACTCAGGCGTGGAGAGTCCGCCGCATAATCCTCGAGGGCGTCGATAAACGGCCGGACACTGTCGTGATTGCCAAAAACAAAGTGGAACCGGCAGTGGGGATGCCGGCCAACGAGCCCATCGAGCCACCCCATGGCTTCGCAAACGGTGCGCTCGACCGAGTTGAAGATGCTCCAACGGAAATCGAAGATGTCGCCGTTCAGGACGCATATTCCGGCTTCCGAGATGGCTTGGTCCAGTGCCTCGCTATGCAGATGAGCCTGCGAACGTTTACAGAACAAATGCAGGTCGGAAACAGCACAAACGTTGGTCATGTGTCCTCGTAGTTTGGGTTGTAGATGCTAGTTAAGGGCCGACCCAGGCAGGCAGTCTCGGCCGCTGCAGCGGCACAATACAGCCAACAACCTGTATGAGATGATCGATAGCGCCAGAATCGCGTTTCCTCTTACTTTGTCATTAACTTATACCTTGTCGCGAACGAAACACGCAAGCCGCCGACCCGGAACAGTGTAATCTGCCTACATTTTGATGACGTCTCAACCATCTATAGAAAGCGTGAATGCACAGGACTTCTTTGCAAGAAAGTCGCCGAAATGCTTTAACTGCAATGCCTTACGAGCATAATGACAGGGTGTTTGCCAAGCAGACGGGGGCGGATTCTCTGGTTTACATGTTGGTTGTGGCCAAGCCTCGTTGTCACAAGAAATCTGAGCATGTGTGGCCTCACGAAATGGATTCAGGGTGTTCATCACCTTTTCCGCCCGATTTTTCCGGTGTATCGGAGGCGCGACCGCACGCACGGCACACAATCTCGCCATCGCCACGCGTAACCTCGGGACCGCCACAGGTGCCCGTGATACACCGGCCCGACAGAATGTACCCCAGGGCAAGCGCGCCCATCATGATCGCAAACACGCATATAGAAAGCAGAATGGTTGTGATCATGCCCGTTATCTCCTTGCCTGCACGGGCTTTTCGGTGGCACTGGCGATAAAATCATCAAACGCCTGTGTGGCGGCGCTACGGAAGCCGCCTTCGGTCTCACGTGCAATCAAGAGCACGGCAAGGCCGTTTTCCTCAGCCCACCGCAGCCCTTCGTCGAATCCCATCACCATGAGGGCGGTGGCATAGGCGTCGGCAGCCGCGGCCTCGTTGTGGATAACGCTCGCCGAGGCCAGATTATGCGCAACGGGACGCCCAGTGCGCGGGTCGATGGTGTGGGAATAACGCTCACCATCGCGCTCATAGAAGTTGCGGTAGTCCCCGGAAGTGGCCAAGGCCCACCCGCTAATCGGCACGATTTGCTCGAGCGCGGCGGCATGAATATCCGGTTTGATAATCCCGATTCGCCACGGAACGCCCTCGGCATTGAGCCCACCCGTGCGCACTTCGCCACCGATCTCGACCATGTAATCGGGGAATCCCGCCTTTTCGAGAGCGAGACAGACGCGGTCCACGGCATAGCCTTTAGCAATGCCGGCGAGATCGCAATACACGGCAGGGTCGTCTTTCTGGACGGTAAGGTTGTCGGCATCGAGGTGAATCTTTTCGAAGCCTGTATGCCTCAACAGCGCCTGGATCTCGTCTTCCGTCGGGGAGCTGTTTGGCAGCGCCGCGGGGCCGAATCCCCATGCGTTCACCAGCAGCCCGATGGTGATGTCGAATGCGCCCCTGGTCTGTTCGCTGATCTCTTGCGCCATCTGAAACACCCCGAAGGTCATCTCAGACACCGGGAACGGCTCGGTCGAGGCGTGGGCATTGAACCGCGACAGTTCGGAATCGGGGTCATAGGTGGACATGCGCGTATTGACCGCATCGAGTTCGGCCTCGATGAGCGAGCGCAGTGCATCGATGTCTGGTTCCGCGGGCTCCCGCGGCACCACCTTGATTTGATAGAGCGTGCCCATGGTGGCGCCCGAAATCTCGAGCACTTGTGGCGCACGTGCCGGGCGGCATCCTCCGCCGGTAATACATGCGGCCGTCACGGCCAGCACCAGCCAAACGAGCGGGCTTTTTCGAATTCGGGTATCCATTACTGTCTCTGTACGAACGTGAAGTGCGGGCGCAGTTCTAGCCGTACGGTCAACCACCGAAGTCGTCAAACATGACGTTTTCTTCCTCGACCCCGAGGTCCAGGAGCATGTTGATCACGGCGGTGTTCATCATCGGCGGACCACAGATGTAATACTCGATGTCTTCAGGCGCCGGGTGTTTGCTAAGGTAGTTGTCCAGCAACACTTGATGAATAAAGCCCACGGCGCCGGTCCAATTGTCTTCGGGCAGGGGCTCGGACAACGCCAGAGTCCAGGTGAAGTTGTCGTTTTCTGCCTGGATGGCGTCGAACTCCTCGATGTAGAAGGCTTCGCGGAGACTGCGGGCTCCGTACCAGAAACTCACCTTGCGCTTGCTGTGCAGGCGCTTGAACAGGTCAAAAATGTGGGACCGCATCGGAGCCATGCCCGCGCCGCCGCCCACAAAAACCATCTCGGCATCGGTGTCGCGCGCGAAAAATTCACCATAGGGCCCCGAGATGGTAACCTCGTCGCCCGGTTTCAGGTTGAAGAGAAACGAGGACATGATGCCCGGGGGCGTGCCGTCGGGCGCGCGAGGCGGCGGCGTGGCGATGCGCACGTTGAGCATGATAATGCCCTTTTCTTCAGGATAGCTGGCCATCGAATACGCGCGAACCACATCTTCGTCGCAATGGGACACGAGGTCCCACAATCCGTATTTGTCCCAATCTTCGCGGAATTCCTCCTCGATATCGAAGTCTTTGTAATGCACCGTGTGCGGTGGGCACTCGATCTGGATATAGCCGCCGGCGCGGAACGGCACATCTTCGCCCTCGGGCAACTCGAGCACGAGTTCTTTGATGAACGTCGCGACGTTGCGGTTGGACCGGACCTTACATTGCCACTTGCGGATGTCGAATATCTCGGCGGGAATCTCGATTTTGAGGTCGTTCTTCACCTTGACCTGGCATGAGAGGCGCACGCCCTCGCGGGCCTCGCCGCGTGTGACATGGCCCACTTCGGTGGGCAGCATGGCGCCGCCGCCATCGAGAACCTTGACCGTGCAGACGCCACAGGTGCCTTTCCCACCGCAGGCCGAAGGGATGTAGATTTCGCGGCTCGCCAAGGCGTTGAGAAGCGAATCGCCAGCCTCGACCGTGAGCGATTTGTCAGGGTCGTCATTGACTTCGATGGTAACTTCGCCGCTGCTGACCAGCTTCGACTTCGCAAACATAAGAATGACCACGAGGCTGAGGATGACGAAGTTAAACATCACCATGCCAAGGACGATAATCTGCATAACGTGCGATTCCCGAGCGTTTTTCCGGACCGCCGGAGCGGCCCGATTACAATTGAATGCCGGAAAAGGCCATGAAACCGATGGCCATCAATCCCGTCACGATAAAAGTAATGCCCAAGCCGCGCAATCCCGGCGGCACATTGCTGTATTTCATGCGTTCGCGTATCGAGGCGAGCGCCACAATCGCCAAAGTCCAGCCTACGCCCGACCCAAGGCCGAACACCACGCTTTCGCCAAAGGTGTAGTCGCGTTCGACCACGAACAGCGAGGCCCCGAGAATAGCACAGTTGACCGTAATCAGCGGCAGAAACACCCCCAACGCCACGTAGAGCGCGGGCACATAGCGGTCAAGCGTCATCTCGACCAACTGCACCATCGCTGCGATGGTCCCGATGTACGTCAGAAACCCCAGAAACGACAGGTCCACATCGGCAAAATTGGCCGACAACCATGTCAGCGCACCTCTGCGCAACAGGTAGTTGTAAATGAGCTGATTCATGGGCGCGGTGATGCCGAGCACGAAAATGACCGCGATGCCGAGGCCCAAGGCCGTCTCGACCTTCTTCGAGCATGCCAGAAATGTACACATACCCAGGAAGAAGGCCAACGCCATGTTTTCGATGAAGACCGCCTTGGTGAAAAGGCTCAAGTAGTGTTCAACACCAGTCATGGGCTAGTCCTCCTCCTGCTGCTCAGGTTTCCAGGTGCGCAGTACCCAGATAAGCAGGCCGATCACAAAAAACGCGCTGGGGGCCAGCAGCATAAGACCATTGGGCTCGTACCAGCCGCCGTCGCGGGTCAGGGCAAACACTTGCCAACCGAAGATGCTGCCGCTGCCCAGAAGCTCGCGCAAAAAACCAACCAACAGCAAAATCAGGCTATACCCGAGACCGTTGCCGACGCCGTCGAGAAAACTGGCCTTCGCGCCATTCTGCATCGCGAAGCCCTCGGTCCGGCCCATGATGATGCAGTTGGTAATGATAAGCCCGACGAACACCGACAGCCGTTTACTGATGTCGAAAAGATAGGCTTGAAGAAACTGGTCCACAACAATTACAAGCGAGGCGATGATCGTCATCTGCACAATAATGCGGATGCTGTGCGGAATGCCCCCCCGGATGGCGCTCACCCCGAGGTTGGCGAACGCGGCCACGAAGATCAGCGCGACGCACATGGTGACGGTGGTGTCAAGATTGGTGGTCACCGCGAGCGCCGAGCAAATGCCCAGCACTTGTAGAGCGATCGGATTATTGTCAAACAGCGGGTCCAGCAGGATCTTGCGTTCCGCCTTGGCTAATCCCATTCCCATCAGGCTACGCTCCTCTGGTTGCGAAACTGCTCCAAGAAGGGCTTGAATCCGGCCTCACTCAGCCAGAATTGAACCAGACCGCTGACACCTTGCGCCGTTAGGGTTGCGCCGGACAGGCCATCCACCTTGTGCGGCTCTTCCTCGGGCGGGCCCGCCACACCTTTGATGACCTCAATCCTGGGATTCCCTTCTTCGTCATAGGCTTTGCGACCTTCCCATTGCTCCTTCCAGCGCGGATTGTCGATCTCGCCGCCGAGGCCCGGCGTCTCACCGTGTTCGTAAAACGTAATCCCGCGGATTGTGCGCGTGTCTCGATCGAGTGCCAGGAACCCGTACAGGGTCGACCAGAGCCCTTTGCCGACGATCGGCAGCACGATTTGAACCGGCTCGCCGTCTTCCATTACGTAATACACCCGCTCATAAATGGGAAGCCGGGCAACCCCCGCCCGGTTTCTCGCGGGGGCGGCGGTGCTGCGTTCCGGCATGGTGACCGCCTCGCGGGGATCGTAGGTGACCGGGTCAAGGCCGGTGACCTCGCGGAACGCCTCGGGAGTGAGAACTTCGCCCGTCTCGATATTGACGAACCTGCTTTCGATGGCGGCGTCAAACCGCTGCTGCACTTCGGCCGCCGACAGGGCTTCGCCGATATCCGCCAAGCCGGTCACGTTCAACACATGCCGCTGCCGGTCGAGCACTTTGTTGCGCTCTTGAGGGCCTTGCAAAAAATAGGCGGACGACGACACCAGAACCGCGCACACCACGCAGACGGCCGCGGCAAACCCGAGCGTATATAGGGAGCTGCTACGCTGCATTACGCGCCAACCTCCTCTTGATATTCGCCCGCACCACGTAATGATCGATGGTCGACGAGAACATGTTCATAAACAAAATGGCGAGCATCCAACTGCCAGCAAACGCCGGGTTCACTTCGCGAATGAGGATACCCAGAAATCCGATCATAAATCCGTAGATATAGCGGCCGGTATTGGTATACGGCGCCGACACCGGGTCGGTGGCCATAAACACTATGGCAAACGCGAAACTGCCTAATACCAGGTGCCAGTAAAACGGCACCGGAGAAGCGGAGGTGTAGACTGTGACCAACACATTGAAACACAGAACCGTCAGGATTGCTCCAATGAGTCCGCCGAGCATGATGCGCCATGACGCCACCTGGGTGAGGATAAGAATGGCAGCGCCGATGAGGCAGAACAGCGCCGAGGTTTCGCCCATCGAGCCGGGGATCAATCCGATGAACGCATCCCACCAGCTGACAGCCGGCCGCACCTCGCTAATGCCCTGGCGCAAGGCCTCCGGGCCCGCTTCCTGGAGCGCGGCCAGCCAGGTCGCGCCGCTGTACGCGTCGGGACTTGTTTGCGCCGCGATCCATACGTCATCGCCCGAAATAAAGGCGGGATAGGCGAAAAACAGGAACGCACGAGACATCAGGGCGGGGTTGAAGATATTCATGCCGACACCGCCGAAGATCTCCTTGCCGATGATGACACCAAAGAGAATGCCCAGTGCCACCTGCCACAGCGGAATCGTCGCTGGCAAAACCAGAGGAAACAGAGCGCTGGTCACCAGAAATCCCTCGTTGATCTCATGTCTGCGCACAATGCAAAACAGCACCTCGGCCGCGCCGCCCACGGCAAGGGTTACAATGTACACGGGAATGAAGAACAATGCGCCGTAGACCACGCAGGCAAAAAAACCGCCGTTCGCAAGCTCGAATCCTAGCGCGTGAAACACCGTCGTCTGCCAGCCGTCCCACACGCCCGCGCCGCGCTGCACGGCAAGCTGAGCCTGGTAGCCGGTGTTGTACATGGCCATGAACATGCACGGAATGAGTGCCACCACCACGGTGATCATGATGCGCTTGAGATCCGCCCCGTCGCGGACATGCGACGCGGTTCGCGTAACGTTGCCCAGCGAAAACAGAAAGGTGTCGGTGGCTTCCCACACCGGATGGATCAACTCCAGTTTGCCGTTCTTTTCGAAGTGTCTGGCCTGCTTGTCCAGAAGTCTCCGTAAGGTTTTCATCACCCTTCCTTCTCAATGAGGTCCAGATTCGAGCGAAGAATGGGACCGTACTCGTACTTCGAAGGGCACACAAAGGTGCACAGCGCGAGGTCTTCTTCATCAAGCTCGAGACAGCCCAGCTTTTCGGCTTCCTCGAGGTCGTGCACAATCAGCGAACGAAGTAAATAGGTGGGCTGAATGTCCATCGGCATAACGCGCTCGTAGTTCCCCACGGGCACCATGGCGCGCTCGGCTCCATGGGTGTTGGTCGTAAATGTAAACCGCTTGCCCTTGAACAGCCGAGACGCAAACAGATTCATAACCGAAAACGTGTCCGCGCCCGGCATCATCCATCCCATGAACGCGCGATGCCGTCCTTCTTCGACGGCGCTGATTTGATGGTGGCGCATTCCAAGATAGCCATGGACTTCGCCCTGCGCCTGGCGGCCCGAGAGCACCGAACCCGAGATCACGCGCACATCGCCTTCGTGCAACTGACCCTCGACCAGGTCGTCTGTCGACGCGCCGGCGCGGGTTCGCAACAAGCGCGGGTCGGTTACCATCGGCCCTGCCAGAGAGATGACCCGTTCGACATCGAGCCTGCCGGTCGCGAGGAGCCGTCCGATCGAAGCGACGCTCTGGTAATCGACGTACCAGGCCGTCTTCTCGCGATGCACGGGATCGAGCAAATGAATGTGAAGCCCCGCAAGCCCCGCCGGATGGGGCCCCTGGAATTCCTCGACGGACACGTCCAGCTTGGCCGGGACGGGAACTTTCGCGCCTGCCTGTTTGCACAGATAGGTTGCGCCCTCGGTGAGGCGGGCCACGGCCGCAAGACCGGTTTCGAAATCCTGCTCGCGCCCCTCGATCGCCTTCTCGACCGAAGGAGCAAGCGGATTGGTGTCGATGGCGGTCACGAAAACCGAATGCGGGGCGCTGTCAATCGGAGGCACCTTCCCGAACGGGCGGCTCCGCAAAGTGGTCCACATACCCGATTCGACCAGCAAATC
>SLSB01000323.1 GCA_007130675.1 Candidatus Hydrogenedentota bacterium
CCGACAGCGCTTCCTGAGCTTTGATCGTGAGTTTGTCCAATCGCATAGCCATTCCTCTCCTTCAAGAGTTTAAGTTCATCCATCTGTAAAGGACAGCAATGCACGTGCCAACGAAAATGCAGCGAATACACCACTTAGAGGCGCTGAAGGGAGGTTTTCGCTTTAATCCGGCACAAGGGCGTTTCGTTTTGACACAAAACGCGCGCCCGGAGAGAGAGCCCCGGGCGCGTCGTGATAGATCTATCCGGCAGTTACCGGCGGTTGGAAAGCAGAATCATGCGGACGAGTTGGAGGGCCGCCATACCGGCTGCCGCCACATAGGTCATGGCCGCGGCCCTGAGCACCTTGCGCGCGCCGCGAAGTTCGTCCTGCGTGAGGTAGCCGCCGTTGGCCAGCGCTTTCATGGCGCGGCGGCTGGCGTTGAACTCGACCGGCAGCGTGATAACCGTAAAACCGACGGCGGCGGCAAACATCATGATCGCGATCTGCATGACGATCTGCCCCGTGCCGGGTCCCAGGAACATCCCGACGATGAAAATCGGGAACGCCAGCGTCGAGCCAAACCTGCTGACCGGATACACGAAGTTGCGGGCCAGCAGCGGCGCGTAGCCGTTGGCATGCTGGATGGCATGGCCCACTTCATGTGCCGCGATGCCGAGCGCGGCGACACTCCGGCCGTAGTAGATGTCCTGGGAGAGTCTCAGGGTGCGCGAGCGTGGATCATAGTGGTCGGTCAAGGTCCCGCCTACCGGTTCGAGTGCGACACCGTCGCCACGCCCCCAGCGTTGTCCAGCCATCGCTACATCCGCATCACGCAGGATGAGTTGGGCTGTCTCGGCACCGGTGAGGCCGCGCCGGTTCGCGACTTGGGCATATTTCGAATAGGTTGATTTGACCTTCCACTGTGCCCAGAGCGCGAAAATCAGCGCCGGGATCAACAGCAAGAATGTCGGGTCCCAAAACAGTGGATACATCATCTCGGCATCTCCTAATCGCACCAATTCTGTGCAGTCTACTCTATCATCTGGTCTAACCCACTGCAACTATAAGCATATTCCATGCCATTCTGGGGTATGTGCGCGGCTTGGCGTAAGGCGCTGAATGAGAGTGGGTTGTGCGAATACCTTTCGGGCAGGCGGTCGATGATGGCCCGTCATCGCGTCTCAAGATGTACCAGATGCACCCATTTGGAGCGAAAAGCGCCATGGAGCTTTGGTATCCCGTCCTTTCTATTGCCGCTTTGTTGGGAGTAAGAGTTTCACCACGGAGGACTCAAAGGACACGGAGAGAACTCCAATTTTCCGTGTTCACCGTGCTCTCAATGGTTGCTTCTTGGAGAATTGGCCACGTAGCCTTTTGTTCATCGAAAATAGCTCACGGAATCTCTCGCTTCCGTGCCGGGCCGGGGCGGGGGCATTAGTCCTCGTCCGAGGCGAGAACTACACGAAACCCGGCGTCGCGAACCCTGCCGTCGGGACCGCCCTTTGCGCGGGTCGCCGCACGGCAGCGGAGCGCATGGGTGTTCCACGAACCGCCGCGATTCCCCCGCCTCGAGCCGCGAGGTGAATCTACCCAGGCGCTGCCGTCGGCTGGCGCGCCCTCGTAGCTCGAGTGCCAGTCGTCCTCGCACCATTCCCACACATTGCCCGCCATGTCGTGCAGCCCCCAGGCATTGGGCAGTTTCTGGCCCACGTCGTGTGTCTGTCCGCCACTGCCTGTATCGGAATTGCTCGTATACCACGCGTAGTCGTCGATCTCGGTGTAATCGGGGTCGTCGCCCCAGTAAAACCGTGTGGTCGTGCCCGCGCGGTAGGCATACTCCCACTCGGCCTCGCTCGGCAGCCGGAACACCCCGTGGCCCGGATGCGCCGCGTTTACTCGGTCCAGAAAACCACCTTCCTCGCGGATATCGTTCCACGACACCCATTCGACCGGCCGGTTGGCGCCTTGAAACAACGAGGGGTTATTCCCCATCACCGCCTCCCATTGGGCCTGGGTGATCGGATACTTCCCCATCCAGAAGCCGTATGCAATCGTCACCTCATGCTGCGGGTCTTGCCAGTCAAAACTATCCTGCTCGCCCGGGTAGCGGCCCATCAGGAAGGTGCCCGGCGGAATCCACACCAACTCGAGCGGCATGTCGCCGGGTAGCATGATGGTCTTCTCTTGGATGGTGGCGGCCGGCCCTGCGGTCTCTTGACCTGCGGCAGTGTCCGTCTCGGAAGTCTCCCCGCTGACGGCAGTGATTGCTTCGTTCGAAACAATGCCGCCCACGAGCACAACGGCGGCGGTGAAGAGGACGGTGAGGACAAGGAGCCAATCGTGGTGGTTGGTTGAGCGGCTCATGGCGGCAACTCCTAGAGTTGGATGCGCTCATATGCGGTCTGTGTGGAGGGTTCTTCCCATTCCACCTGTGTTTGTACCTGGCACGATATCCAACTGTGCTGGAGGTGTCAACATGGCGAACCCATCCATGGCGAACGGTGAAATGTCACAGCGTGAAATTGGACAACGGCGGGCCGCTTGCGTATACTATGGCGACTTTTGTCTGAAATGGTGCGAAACACGCGAATGTGATTCGGGGAATGTTTCGCCTGGGCGAAAGGAACTATCGAGCCGCAATGCAGCAATCACCGTGTTGCCACAATCTGCCATGTTTTGAGCGCAACAGGGAAGGAGAATGACAAATGGCGAAAAAGTACGTGTATTTCTTTGGTGGCGGAAAAGCCGAAGGCAAAGCCGACATGAAAAATCTGCTCGGCGGCAAAGGCGCGAACCTTGCGGAGATGTCGAATCTCGGGATTCCCGTGCCCGCGGGGTTCACGATTACCACCGACATGTGCACCGAGTACTACAAGAATAACGGCGAACTCCCCAAATCGCTTATCGCCGAAGTGAATAAGGCCATGGCCAGAGTCGAAAAGATCATGGGCAAAAAATATGGCGACCCGGACAATCCGCTGCTGGTGTCCGTTCGCTCGGGCGCCCGGATGTCCATGCCCGGCATGATGGACACCGTGCTGAACCTTGGCCTGTGTTCGAAGACGCTTCCGGGTCTTGTCGCGCAATCGGGCGACGAACGTTTCGTCTATGATGCATATCGCCGCCTGATCATGATGTACGCCGACGTCGTTATGGAGAAGGCCGCCGGAATCACCACGAAAGACGGCGAGTCTATCCGCGAAAAGCTCGAGCACGCCATGGACGCGATGAAGAAAAAGAAGGGCGTCGAGTTGGACACCGAGCTTGGCGTGGATGACCTCAAGAAACTGTGCGACGAGTTCAAAAAGATCGTCAAGAAAGCCATGGGCAAACCGTTCCCCGATGATGCTGACGACCAGCTCTGGGGCGGTATCCGTGCGGTGTTCCAGTCGTGGAACGGTCGCCGGGCCATCTCGTATCGCCGTATTGAAGGTATCCCGGATGACTGGGGGACCGCCGTGAATGTTCAGTCGATGGTGTTTGGTAACCTTGGCGATACGTCGGGAACTGGCGTGGCGTTTACGCGCGACCCCGCCACCGGCGAAGACATTTTCTACGGCGAATGGCTGGTGAATGCGCAGGGCGAAGACGTAGTCGCCGGCACGCGCACCCCGCAGCCGCTGAACAAAGCCACGAAACGCGCCGAGAGCAAGAAGATGAAGTCGCTCGAGGAACAGTGGCCGAAACTGTACAAGCAGTTGGTCGATATCCGCAACAAACTCGAGAAGCATTACGCAGACATGCAGGATATCGAATTCACCATCGAAGACAAGACACTCTACATGCTGCAGACACGCACGGGTAAACGCACGGGAACGGCCGCGATACGCATCGCTGTGGAAATGGCCGAAAAGCGGCTTATCAACCGTGAAACAGCGATCATGCGGGTGAATCCGATTCAGTTGGACGAGCTGCTGCACCCGATGCTCGATCCCAAAGAGGAGAAGAAGGCTGAGGTCCTGGCCAGCGGGCTTCCCGCGGGCCCCGGCGGCGGTGTCGGTCAGGTGGTGTTGACTGCGGACGATGCCGAGAAATGGGCGAAGCAGGGCAAGAAGGTAATTCTGGTTCGAAACGAAACCTCGCCCGAGGATGTCCACGGGATGCACGTGGCAGAGGCGATTCTCACGGCCAAAGGCGGCATGACAAGTCACGCGGCTCTTGTGGCCCGCGGCTGGGGCAAATGCTGCATCGTGGGTTGCGGGGCGTTGCAGATCGATGTGAAGAGCAAGAAGATCAGCGTCAACGGCAAGACCATCAAGGAAGGTGATTGGATCTCGATGAACGGGGCCGCGGGCAAGGTCTACCAGGGGCAAGTGCCTGTATTGCCCGCACAGCCCGAGCGCAACAAGGACTACGCGAAGCTGATGAC
>SLSB01000382.1 GCA_007130675.1 Candidatus Hydrogenedentota bacterium
CGCGTGATACGCGGCGGCTCGTGGTACGACCGCCCCGCCGAAGCCACATCGTCGTACCGCTACGCCTATCATCCCTGGAAAAGAGTCTACAACGTCGGATTCCGCATCATTATCCCCGGCCCGTGAGCACGGTTGATGCCGCGGCCATGTCTGCACAGTTTACGGTTGCCAGACGATGCGGTAATGGCCGGTGCGCGGCGCCGGGCTGCGAACCCAAAGCACGTTGCGGTCAGAATCGTAACGCCATAACTCCCGCGCCACCGGTTCGCCGTCAAAGTACACCGCACCCGGGGCGCGTTCCGCGAAAATGCGCAGGATATGGGTCGCGGTCATGCCGTCGAGGCTCACCTCGAGCGCATCCGGCCGCGCTGCCGTGGTGAGCGTAGTCCGGCCGGAACCGTCGGTGTGGTACAGCGTGAATGAATGCTCGCCGCCGGGATGGATAAGCCACGTGATGTGGCCCTCGCTGTCGCGGTCGCCCAATCCCGTGTACGCCCTGCTGACGTTCAGGGGCGCAATCGCCCCCTCGCGCACATACACAGGGTACTCGTCGAGCGGGAAGTCGCGAGTGATTGTCGCGGGACCTGTGACGCTCTCGCGCTCATCGAAAAGATAGCGCCAACGTCCCCGTGGAAACACCACCGTGCGGGTCGGGCTGTCCTCATAGATAGGCGCTACAAGGAAGGCGTCGCCGTAAAGATACTGGTATTTGCCGCGCACGGGCCGCATCAGGGTCGGACCGCCTTCGTGGCTTATCACGGTGTGCGAGTAGACATACGGCACGAGTTCCGTGTTGAGCCACGAAAACGTGCGAATCAGCTCGAGTTCCTGTTCCGAACGCTCCCAAAGTCTCCGTTCTCCATGCCCACCGTTGAGAAACAGGCCGCAAAACGCCGAAAACTGCGCCCAGCGGATATACAACTCGGGCGGAATCGGCATGCCGCCGTGGTAGCCGCCCACATCCGACCCGACGATGTTGTAGCCGAGCTTCGCGCTGCGAAGGATTAGGTGAATTGCGCGCTCGAGCCCCCGGCTCTCGTAATCCCATGTGTGGCGGTTGTCGCCGACCCAGTTCACCGGCGAGGCGTCGAGCGGCGCGAAACCCTCGGGATGCGCCCACGGCAAGGGACTGTCGAGCGAGCGCGACAGGGTAATGAACTCGGGATTCTGCGTGAGGCCGTGAAAATATTCGTCGCGGTAGTAATGGTCCATGTAGCCCCGCGTCGTGATCCAGCCCTTATAAGCGCGTTGATAGAGCAGCGGCAAGCGCCCAACGTCGGTTCGCAGCAACGTGGCGGCGCCATCGAGTTTCCAGCCGTCCGCGCCCAAATCAAACACCTGTTGCTGCATGCCGCGCCACCATGCCATCGCCTCGGGATTCGTGTAGTCAACAAACCCGCCATGGCCCTTCCACCACGACGCCGAAAATCCGTCTCCGACAAGATACCCCCGCGCGCGGGCCTCCTCGAACCAGTCACTCGAATCGCGAATCCCCGTGTCGGGGTTGCGGCTGTTCACCATGCAGGTCATCCAGAAGACAATGCGATAGCCGCGCTCTTTGAGTTCGCCGAAGAACGCCTCGGGATCCGGGTAGCGCGATTCGTCGACCTCGAAATCGTTGTAGCGCATGCTCCACGGGCTGTCGATGAGAATCGTGCGCACCGGGATGTCGTGGCGTTCATACCCCTCGAGCAGCTCGAGCACATATTCGGCCGTGTTCACATCGTCTTCCCAAAGCCAGCACTCGAGCGCCCACGCCGGCGTAATCGGCACCTGTCCGCGTCGTGATGCATTGAACGGCATGCCCCACAACGGCAACACCACCAGAAAATACGCCGCGGCCGCCAGTACAACCACAAGCGCACCCAGCACTCCCACAAACCACCTCAGATACCGTCTGTGTTTCTTCATCTGTCTACCCCTCGCGCGCGCATCGCGGCATTGGCTTTCTCGATGTGGCTATTCTACACCCCATCCCAGCGCTTTCCACGGGAAATATCCCAAACAATTGCAGCATGTCGCACTGATTACTTTGGGCGTCGCGCCATCTCCGTGAATGCGCAAGACCGATCAGATCTGTACGTCAAAACGACGAATAAACGCGACGTTGCCGGGGCGGGAATGCAGGGTGCCGGAAGCCCGGGACTAGGAACGCGTGGGGCTGAAGCCGGAGGCCATGACATGGCGATACACTGGATAATCGAGATCTTCGAGCATACGAGTGGCGCGGTCAGGAAACCGCGCCACCGTGTGATTACTCGACGGCTCTTTCCAAGCCGAGTGCTCCGTCACATCTTACCGGAACCGGATGGCGTAGAGGTCGGCGTCGCTCATCTGGAAATGCAGGCGGATCGGTGTGCCGGCCAAGTCTTTCAACTCGGCGTTACCGCCCCACGTAACCACCCGCTCGATGTTGTCGCCGTAGATCTCGTCGCAATCGGCAAGGGTGAACCCGGGTATCGGGTTGCCGTCGGCATCCTGAATTTCGCACAAGATGCTTCCCGCCGCCGAAGTAGCATAATTGAGGATGAGTTTGGTCTCCGCCGCTTCGGGATTCGAGGAGACACTGCCGTCGCCCTCGAAAACCAGCGCCTTCGTGGTAAAACTGCCGCCGGTTGCCGGGGCGTTTATCGAGACAAACCCATCGAGCCGGATGGTATGGCGGCGCAATTCGCACGGTCCGACGTAGTACCCCTCTGTCGAGTAGATGGACAGTTCATCGGGCAGGTTCGGGTCTCCGGACCGGGTTTGCAAGACGCCCCACGCGATCATGTTGTTGCGGTTCACCCAGCGCGTCTGATCGGGGCCCGGCCGTACCAGCGCCTCGCGCCAGCGGTGGAACAGCAGGCCGTCGCGGCTGGTCATGAACACGCCGTCCGACACGCCCGGCAAATGATGGACGCCGACGTCGCGGCGCGGCAGAAAACGCTTGGGAAACCCGATAAAGATGTGCGGCGCGCGGTGGTAGGCGGTGATGGCGTTCGTGTACAAATGTTCGGTCGGCGTGCCCTCGGTGTACTCGAGCCATACCGGGTCGGGCCAATTCAGAAAATCATCGGTTGTCGCGGTCATGATGGCCCGGGCCCCGTCGGCAACGTCGCGATGAAACTCGACATAGCGCTCGCGGTAGGTGTCCCAGAACGCCACATTGTGCGAGTCAAATCTGCCTTCGGTAATAATGGGTTCGTCGCGCATGAGTTCCCAATGGATCGCATCGGCGGACTTGAACGCCAGCAGTCTGGCGCGATCCGGGCCGCTGGCGATGGCCTTGTAGCGTTCATCGGGCGGGCAATCGGGGTTCGCATCCTTGAATGGCGAGAAATTGTGGACGCCATAACCTTCCCAGATGATGTTGTTGGCGGTCGAGCCCTCGAATTCGAACAGGCCCAGTTCGGGCTTGGTCCAGTGGATGCCGTCAACGCTTACCGCGTAGCAGACGCGCTGCTCGCTACTTTCCCTGGTCTCGAGATCGAGATGCGAGCCGCGGTAATACATTCTGAACAGACCGTCGTCTTCGAATACCGTAACGTAGCACGAGGTATTGCCTTCCCACGGCGCGTCAAAGGCCAGCACCACCTCGCGAAGGGCGGGTTCATGAAGCACCTGCTGGACCCCGTCCATGGAATCGATCAGGAAGTCATCCCATAAGGGTTCCAGGCGCGACCCGATGTCGATGGGTTCAGCGGATGCGGAGAAGGCTGCTGCGGTGAAAACAGCGATCGCGAACAGTAAGCGTGAAATGGCGGAATCCGGGATCATGGGGCTACTCCTTCCGGTTATGTTGTACAGCCGGCCTGAAATGCAGCCAGCGGTCACCCATGCCCGAGTATAGACAAGCCCCGCACCGAATTGCATCCATCGCTCGAAATTGCAGAATGCCGAGCTGGCGCTCGGCGCTCCCGGGTCGGTCGAGAACGGAGGGTGGGTCTCCTGGCCCGCCCATCAGGCATGGCGGCCAGAATGGCCGTTTTCCACATTTCGTGAAGCCCGAACCTGCGGAGTGCGCCATTAACCCGCACCAACGGTGCCGGGATTGACCGGAAGGCGGAATTCATCCGCCGGCGATTTATGGGCGGGCTGAAACCCCCGCCCTCGTTATAAGAACACCATCGCTTTGTCGGGTTCTTCGCGTAGCATGGCCATCCTGGCCATGATTGGCCGCGGGCAAGGCGCATGCGCTACCGATCCACTGGAAGATGCGGGCGAGACGTCTGCGCTACCGCCAAGGGTGGCGCTCCTAAGTCGGTGTGCTTTCGCGATAGGGTGTGGATTACACTGGCAGCCGGACAATCCCGACTCTTCGGGCTGGCGGCCCGCTTTGGGGCAGACACTGGACAGAGGGGAGC
>SLSB01000133.1 GCA_007130675.1 Candidatus Hydrogenedentota bacterium
CATGTTTGATTTCTACAGCCAGCGCGACCGGCCTTTTCTTCGCGAACAGCCGGACGGCGCCATCCGCCACATCGACGAGATCAACACCGAACACGCGATCGACTTCCTCGACGGCTGCTCGGCCGAACAGCCGTTTTGCCTGTCAGTCAGTTTCAGCTCGACCCATGCCGAGGACGATGACCTCGAGAACCACTATCCCAGCATCGAGGCGGTGAAGGATATGTTCGTGGACAGTATCTTCCCGCCGCCGCTGCTGGATAATCCCGAGATCTTTGAAAGCCATCCCGAGTTCTTGAAGAATTCATTGAACCGTGAGCGGTTTTTCTGGCGCTGGGACACCCCCGAGAAGTATCAGAGAAATATGCGGGGGTATTACCGCTTACTCGCTGGAGTCGACTACATGATCGCCCAGATCATGGCCAAACTCGAGCAACAAGGCCTTGCGAACAATACCATCATCATCTACTCGAGCGACAACGGCTACTACATGGGTGAACGGGGCTTCGCGGGGAAGTGGTCGCATTATGAAGAGTCGCTGCGCGTGCCGCTGATCATCTACGACCCGCGCATGCCTGAGAACCTGCGCGGGCGCGTTCTCGAACCGCTGGCGCTTAACATCGACCTGTCCTCGACCATGCTCGACATTGCTGGCGTCGAGGCCCCCGAGCGCTACCAGGGCCGTAGTCTGATGCCCTGGGTCAACGGCGACACGCCCGCAGACTGGCGCACCGAGTTCTTCTGCGAACACCGCATGAACCACGAGAAGATCCCGACGTGGGAGGGGATTCGCCACGAGCACTACGTCTACGCTCGGTACGACGGGCAGACTCCGCCCTACGAATTCCTTCACGACCTCCAAAAGGACCCCTACCAGCTCCGCAATTATGCCCAGGACGACGCCTATGCCGAGACTTTGGAGGAATTTCGCGAACGCTGCGGTGCCGCGGTGGAGAAGTACGAGACTGCCTTATAGAAATCAGGGGGGGGTCAGCGTTCCGCGACCGCAGATTGCTCTACCCGTGGCGCAGAAACACGGTCACCGCGATCATCATGAGCAAGGCCAGACCGAACACGAGCATCCAGAGCGAGAAGACCGCGCTTTTGCTGATTCGCGGGATCGAGCGCGAGAACAGCAGCCAAGTGAGATAGACAAGCACCGCGCCCACCGCCAGCACTATCCACGGCATCTGCGAACACCTCCGGGAATCAGGATACCACTATTCGGTGCGCAGCGCCTTCAAAAAATCCAGGACTATCTTTGTCGGCGGATCATCTGGCTGCCCAAACTCGCGGTTGAGGCTCATATGGGTCTTGTCCTTCGCTGGATAGACCTCGGCGGGCACATTCGCGCGTGTCAGCGTTTCGGCGAAGGCCTCGGTTTGACCCCGGGCGATATCACGCGAGGCCACATAGACCAGAAGGAAAGGCGGGATATCTTTATTCGGCGCAACGTGGTTTATCGGAGAAGCGTCGAAATGTACAGCCGGGTCCGTGCCGAAGGCGTTGTGCAGAAGGGTTGTCATGGCCGGGCCGGGTAGCCGGAGGCGCGCGGGAATGTCATATGCAGTAGTGTCAAGGGGCACCACCCCGGACAGGATGCCTAAGTCTTTCCCCGCACTGCGCAAATAGCGTTCATCAACCCCAGCGAGAGCAACAAGGTGCGCTCCCGCTGAATGGCCCATCAGAAACAGTTTACTTGCATCACCGCCGTATGCCCCGATGCTGTCATGCACCCACGCGATGGCGTTGGCGACATCTTGCACATGATCGGGATGCATGACATCGGGCGAGAGGCGGTAGTTCACGCTGACGAACACGTAACCCTCGGCGGTAAACCGGCCGGGCTTGGCGTGCACGGCGCTCTTGTCCCCGCGATGCCACCCGCCGCCGTGCACGTACATTACAACAGGGTAGCCCGAGCCGGATGTGGGCGCGTAGATGTCCAGCGACAGCAGGTTGGGAGCCGTTCCACCCGCATCGGCATACAGGAGATCCCGCGTGATGCGCATGCTCTCCGCGGGGCAACCGCAGGCCGTTAACGAGAACAGAATGCCAACAAGTACTGATAGGACGAACCTAGGCGAAAAGCGTGAGTGCATGAAACTTCTCCAATGTTCCCGCCAGTATGCCGGTCACACAGAAGTAAACCCGAAACACGCTAACAGGTTCCACAAGCGTACTACCCGGCAATGCATCGAGTATACACCATGCACAGCCTTGATCATTTCGGGGCGTATTTGTAAGATAGCCCCGAAGCACCGTGGGGCCGTCGAGGGGACTCAAGGATAAGCCCAAGGTTGGAGCGGAAGAACAGAAACAAACGGCAGCGGCGCCTGCGCCGAGTCCTTGGGTTCGCATAGTAACCAAGGCTCCGGTCAGAGATTCGGGCAACGCCTGTGCCGGAACAACCACAGCGAGGAGCGACGATACCATGAATCTGCAACTTGGCCGCGCGTTTGGCATTGTGATGAAAACGCTGCCGTATGTGCTTTACCGGGCGGCGGTGTACGGAGTGATCTGCGCGGTGTTTGCCGTATTGCTGCTGTTCCTCGCGCTGATCGGCTTCGTATTCGGTGGTGGCGCCGCGGTTGTTCTGTTCATCATTGCGATGGCGGCGGGCGGTTTCGGCGCACGGCTCTTGCGCGAATACGTGCTCTATCTCCTACGCGCGGGGCACGTGGCCGTGATTACCGAACTGGTCGAGCAGGGACGCCTGCCCGAGGGTGTCAGCCAAACCAAATGGGGCGCCGACAAGGTCAAGACCTATTTCAAGGACATCAGTGTGCTGGCGCTGGTCGATCAATTGATCAAGGGCATCATCCGCGCCGTAAACCGCCGTCTTTTCAATATCATGAAGATCTTGCCGCTGCCCGGCCTTGATGGTCTCGCCAAGGTGGTGCAGAAGGTGGTGGATTTCAGCTTGACGTACATCGATGAATCCATCCTGGCCTACACGTTCAAGACCAAGAACGAGCATGTCTACGATGCCGCGAAATCCGGCATCATTCTCTATTGCCAAGCGTGGAAAGGGCTGCTCACGAACGCTGTAGCCCTCACCGTGCTCAGCTATGCCTTTACCCTTGTCAGCGCGCTCATCTTCTTGATCCCCCTTGGGATCGTCGCGCTCATGCTGCCAGAGACATGGGGGTTCGCCAAGTTTGCCCTGTTTGTGCTTGCGCTGTTCATGGGCGTCTCGCTCAAGTGGATTCTGTTTGACCCCATCGCGTGCACATCCACCATTCTGACGTTTCTGGCCGAAACCGAACACATGACCCCCGACCCAATGTGGGAAAGCCGTATCGAGTCGGTAAGCGGAAAATTCCGCGAACTGAAGGAAAAAGCCGCCGAGCAAGTCCAGGGAGACTCAGCGCCTGAAACGCCTCCCGAGGAACCAGCCACGGAATAGCGCCGGATCCTCGCGTTGGAACCCCCCCTTGGGGCAGAGTGTTTACGCACGGAGCCTGAACAACGGATGGGCCTGCTGCCTTCCGGTGCACCAAGGACCGGAAGACGAGGCTTCAGCAACAGGGCGCACTTGGCACTGTTTCGCCGTTTCCGTCGAGGCCTGCCGGTTGAAGCTTGTTCGCGGTTTTCATTCCCGGGGAAGATCTGCTAAGCTAGATATGGGGACCGATTAACGTTGCCGAAATGGGAATGTTTGTCGCGTATTCGGGAGAGAGATTCCACAGGAGAAGACCATGGCGGAAGGACTGCTGACCGGAAAGACCGGCGCAATACTGGGCGTTGCGAACGACCATTCAATCGCATGGGCGTGCGCAAGGGCATGTGCGAACGCCGGCGCCCAACTGGTGTTTAATTACTTGGGTGACCCGCTCGAAAAGCGGGTGAAGAAACTCTTAAGCAAGCATATGCCCGATGCCCCGGCCTACCCGTGTGACGTGTCCAAAGACGAAGACATTACGCAGTTCTTCGAGAACGTACGCAACCATTTCGACCGCTTGGATTTTGTCATTCATTCGCTGGCGTATGCCGATCGCGAAGACTTGCATCGCGACTTTCTTGGAACGCAGCGGGCGAATTTCGCCATGGCGCTGGACATCTCGGTCTATTCGCTGGTGGCCGTGGCGCGCGAAGCGGCCCCGATGATGACCCAAGGTGGCAGCATTGTGACCATGACCTACTTCGGCGCGGAAAAAGTGGTGCCCAACTATAACGTGATGGGCGTGGCGAAAGCCGCGCTCGAGGCCTCGGCGCGCTACTTGGCCAGCGACCTCGGCCCCAGTGGCATCCGGGTCAATTGCATCAGTGCGGGTCCCGTGCGCACGCTGTCGGCTTCGGCCATAGCCGGCGCGCGCGCCATCGGGAAATATGTCGAGGCGGTATCCCCCCTGGGCCGCAACATTGACGCGGCTGAAATCGGCGCCACAGCCCTCTATCTCGTTTCGGACTGGGCTTCCGGCATGACCGGTGAAGTGCTGCACGTTGACGCCGGGTGTAACATCATGGGCATGGGGCTGGCCGGCGTTGAATAGCAATATGTAAATGAACAGACCAACTTCTCGTATACAGCAGGGAGAATTGCTTTTTGGCGCCTAACCGCCCTACAACCAAACAGCTCCTGCAGTGCGTAGCGGTTCATCTGAATGTGGACCCGGCGTCGATTTCGTTGGCTCCCATCCCGACGGGCAAGTTCAACGATTCGTATTACGTCCTCGCGAATAACCGCGAGTTCGTGCTTCGCGTTGCCCCATCGCGTAATGCGGTGTTTTGTTTCTACGAAAAGAACATGATGTGGCAGGAGACGCGCATCCACGAGCTTTTGCTCGAAAAGACGGCGGTGCCCGTAGCTCGGATTCACGTATTTGACAAAAGCCGCACACTGATCCCGCGCGACTTCCTGATCATGGGGCGTCTGCCCGGCATCGCCATGAGTGAGCTGACACATATCGACGAAGACGCGGTGCTGCGGCAGGTGGGCGAGGCGCTCGCCGAAACCCATGCCCAGCACGGCGAACTTTACGGATACACCGGCGAGCATCGTCCTATGGACCCTCAACACTGCTGGGCGGACGCGTTCGTGATCATGTGGCGCAAACTGGTCGACGACGTCGTTTCGGTGGGATATTACGATGACGAAGAGCGAACCTTAATGCTCTCGACCCTCGACAAATACCTTGCACTGTTCGACCGCCCCGTGCCCGCGTCGCTGCTGCACATGGATGTATGGGCGCAGAATATTCTCGTGGATGGTGGCAGCACGCTCACCGGCCTTCTCGACTGGGACCGCGCCCTCTGGGGTGACCCCGAGATCGAGTTTGCCGTGCTGGATTACTGCGGCATCTCGAAACCCGCATTCTGGGAGGGATATGGCGGCACGCGCGAAGATTCGCCCGAGGCGCGGGTGCGCAATTTCTTCTATCTGCTTTACGAGATGCAGAAGTATATTGTAATCCGCCACGGAAGGGGTCACGATCCCTATGGCGCAATGGCGCACAAGACTCAGGTGATGGAGATTATGCGGCGGATCCAGCAGATAGGCTGACGTGCCGCCGCGGCGGCAGTTTTCGTGAGAGAAAGGCAGGCCATGCTCACGCGAGACGCACTCGAACAAACACTCCGCCGCATCGATGGGCGTGGATACAAAGCGTATCGGGACATCCAGAACGATTACCACTTCAACACGTTTTCTCTCCACATCGATCATGTGCAGGGCGACCCCTTCGCTACACCGTCGAAGGTACGTGTCCGGGTGCCGCATCCTATTGCGCTCATCCCGGAGGACGGGCGAAGACACCGCGTGCGCCTGATGGCTACTGAAGACTATCTGGCACGTCAGGTGCGCGCTGCCATCCGCACCATCGCCCGCGGACACCGCGGCACGGGAAAGAGCGGCGCAATCGTAATCGACGCCGGTGGGCAGGAAGTGCTGCAACGAACGGCGGTGACCGTTCATCCGGACTGGGTGGAAGCGCGTTTGTCCATTGGACTGCCCGCCCATGGCCGTCGTATCTCGGGACGTGACGCCGAGGCCATGCTATGCGAAGAACTGCCAAGGATAGTAGAGCGCAGCCTTCTCTGGGCAGCACTGGACTCCGATGAAGCGCGGGCATTTGCCGATTGTGTCGAAAATCAGGAGCATATCCGCGAGAACCTCGAGCAACGCGGGCTCGTGGCGTTTGTGGCTGATGGCGCGTTACTTCCCCGGGTATCCGGTGTAAGCGACCTTCCCATGCCGCATGATGACGCTATCGCATTTCGATCGCCTGAATCTTTGGCGGTTACGTTCGAGCTTCCCAACCCCTTGCCGGACGGCTCGGCCACCATCCATGGCATGGGTGTTCCCGAGGGCATCACTCTCATCACGGGAGGTGGCTATCACGGCAAGTCGACCCTGCTGCGGGCACTCGAGCGGGGAGTCTATCCGCACGTTCCTGGGGACGGCCGCGAATATGTGGTCACACGGCACGACGCGGTCAAGATTCGCGCCGAGGACGGCCGCCGCGTCGAGAACACCGACATCAGCGCGTTCATCCGCAGCTTGCCTTACGGCCGCTCGACCCGGGAGTTTTCGACCGACGACGCCAGCGGCAGCACGAGCCAGGCGGCGAACATCGTCGAGGCCCTCGAGACAGGCTCGCGGCTCCTTCTGCTCGATGAAGACACTTCGGCCACCAACTTTATGGTGCGTGACGCGCGCATGCAAGCCCTCATACACGCCGAGCATGAACCGATCACGCCTTTCCTGGACCGCGCGGTTGAATTGCACACGGAACAAGGGGTGTCCACGATCCTCGTCATGGGAGGCTGCGGCGATTATCTCGACGTCGCGAATACCGTAATCATGATGCGCGCCTATGTGCCTCACGACGCCACGGACGAGGCGCGGGCCGTGGCAGTCCAGCAGCCTTCGCAGCGTAAGAAGGAACACCCTGCTCCTGTGAAAGGCCTGACGCCGCGGATTCCCATTGCGGAGAGTTTTGACCCCTCACGCGGACGCAGGGAAGTCAAGATTGACGTGAAAGGCCTCTCAACGCTCCTGTTCGGGCGCAACCTCATCGAGCTGCGCGGTGTCGAACAACTCATTGACCTCAGTCAAACGCGAGCGGTCGGCTATGCCATACACCTTGCTTCCGAGCGTTTCATGACCGGCGAGAAGACCCTCAGCGAAGTGCTCGATGCGCTCGATGGCCTCTTGCTTGCGGAAGGCCTCGATGTGTTGGCCCCCTTCCGGCGGGGTGAGCAGCACCCGGGTGACTTTGCGTTTGCGCGCAGATACGAGATTGGCGCCGCAATAAACCGGTTGCGCACGGTTCAACTGAAGCAGATGCGAAACGATTGAACACCATCGAGCAAAGTTCTCACAGAGATCTTGGAGAGTATGTCATGAACAAGCCCAATTACATCGTGTTTCTTACCGATGACCAGGGATACGGCGATCTGTCGTGCATGGGCGCGGAAGATCTCCGCACACCTCACTTGGATGCACTGGCTGCTTCCGGCGTGCGGTTCACCGACTGGTACTCGAACTCGCCGGTCTGTTCTCCTTCGCGGGCATCGCTGCTCACGGGGCGGTATCCGGGGAATGCGGGCGTGCGGTCCATCCTCGGCGGCCGCCGCACCGAACCGGGACTTCCTCAAGAAGTTCCAACCATAGCCACTGCGCTGCGTGAACTCGGATATCGAACGGGCCTTGTCGGCAAATGGCATCTCGGTCTGGCCCCAGGTTCGCGCCCGGAAGACCACGGTTTTGATACGTGGTTCGGGTTTATGGCCGGCTGCATCGACTACTACTCACACATCTTCTATTGGGGACTGGCCAATAAGGTGAGCCCCATGCATGATTTGTGGGAAAACGGCTGCGAGGTGTACCGCGATGGTGAGTATTTCACGGAACTGATAACGGAGCGGGCTGTCGCGTTTATCCGGGAGGCGGCAGCCGAGGATAAACCGTTTTTCCTGTACGTCCCCTACAATGCGCCGCACTATCCCATGCACGCGCCGAACAAGTACCGGGAGCGTTTTGCGGACCTGCCGTGGGACCGCCAGATCATGGCCGCCATGCTCTCGGCGGTCGATGATAGCGTCGGCGCAATCATGGAAGAGGTGCGCCGTCAGGGAATGCTCGACACCACCTGTGTGTTTTTCTCTTCTGATAACGGGCCTTCGCGCGAATCGCGCAATTGGCTCGATGGCTGTCAAGACCCCTATTACGGGGGCACGGCAGGAAAGTTGAAAGGACACAAGTTCAGCCTGTATGAAGGCGGCATACGCATGCCAGCGCTTATGAGCTGGCCGGCTCGGATACCCGCAGGTCAGATCTGCAGCGAGATGGGAGCCGCCATGGACATTTTCCCGACGTTTCTGGCGGCTGCGGGCGGCGACGTATCTGATTACCAGTGCGATGGTTGTGACATCCTGCCCATGGTCGTCGATGGGACGCCAACGCCCCATGAGAACCTCTTCTGGGAGATGCTCGAGCAGACCGCCGTACGCCAAGGCAACTGGAAGCTCGTGTTGAATGGCCAGCTTGTCGAGCACGAAGTGCCGGAGAACGAGGTCCATCTTGCGGACCTTTCCGAGGACATGGGCGAAACGAACAATCTGGCTGATACGCATCCAGATATTGTGACCGAACTTCGCGAACGCGCGATGGAATGGCGAAACGCCATCGAGGCAGCGTGGCAAGATTATTGGTTGCCGCACGCCAATGGCAGCAATTTGCCCAAGTGAGCCTACCGACCCCGAGGGAACCCTGAAGGGTCGGCAGGTATCAATAAGGAATAAGCAATGCCCCTGGCCAACCCAACGATTTGGGTGACTCAAGAAGGGCGTCAGGACGCGTCGGGGAGTCGCTAATCTGTTCACGCTCCGCCAAAGAGCGCTGACAAGGTCTTCGGTCCCGCTCGGGTACAGTGTCTGAAGAATCTCCCATTTGCCGGCACACATAGTGTTGGTGTGAACAAACGACAAGAGATCGCGTCTTTGTTGCTGAAAGCTGACAAATCATGAATACACAGTTCCTATACACGGCGGAAGAGGACGCCATGAACCGGCCGAGTGGATTGCGTTCCCCACAGCGTTATCTGGTCGCGCGGTGGGTCTTTCTGCGTTTTCTGGCTGGGCTGTATCTGGTGACTTTTCTGTCGCTTTTCTGGCAGATTCCCGGGCTCTTGGGTACAAACGGAATTCTACCTGTACAAGAGAACCTCGACATCGCACGGTTTTCGCTGAGTGGTCCGTTCGAGCGTTTCCTGGCGTTTCCGACTCTGTTCTGGTTCAGCGGCAGCGACGCGTTTTTGTATCTGCTCTGCGGCGCTGGCATCGTAGGTTCTGCCCTGCTGCTTATCGGCATCGCGCCGAGCCTGTTGGTTCCTTTTCTCTGGATGGTTCATCTGTCGTTTTTCACGATGGGCGAAGAATTGCTCGAATTTCAGTGGGACGCCCTGCTCCTCGAGACGGGTTTTCTGGCGGTGTTTCTAGCGCCGCGGGGACTCTATCCCGGGTTTGCGCGCAGCGACCCACCCGCGAAACCCGTGTTGTGGCTGTTCAGGCTGCTGCTCTTCCGCCTGGTATTCATCGCAGGCATTATCCGGCTTCACTATGTGTTTGCACACGGAGTTGCCGCGTTCGAAGTGCCATTTGCAAGTCAGCCGGTGCCTACGCTGCTCGGGTGGTACGCCAACCATACTCCTGCATCCTTCCGCGTCGGCCTCGGTGCAGTGTTGCTGGCGAGCCAGCTCATGCTCCCCTTCCTGGTGTTTATGCCGCGCCGCATCCGTATTGCCGCATGCGGAGTCCTGATGCTCCAGCAGGTGGCGCTAATGGCCATGGGGCTGTATCTCATGTCAGGCCTTATCACGCTGGCCGTGTCTCTTACGCTTTTGGATGATGCTTTCTGGAGAGGGTTGATGCCGCGCATAGCCGGGTGGATGCGGCGAAAGGGCGACCCGCCTGTGGTACGAACAGCGCCGGCGCGTAGTTTCGCCATCGGCTTGGCCGCTGTTCCGCTGCTGGCGCTCTCGACGGTTCAGCTGCTGACTCCGGTGGTAGCCCCTCAACGCTGGCCCCAAGAGGTTCAGGCTATTGTGCGGCTATTCGAACCGTTTCACATGGTCAATTCGTATGAGACCTTTGCGCTCGCGCCCGCACAGCGGCCCGAGATCATTATCGAAGGCAGTATGGACGGAAGAACGTGGAAACCGTATGAGTTCCGCGCTAAGACGGGAGATACCCAAAGAGCTCCGCTTTGGATTCAGCACGGCTTATCCCGGCTGGATACACGGATGCGGCTTGCGGCTATGACCAGCGTGTCCGAGAATCTGTGGGTGATGACGCTCATGTCGCGGTTGCTTGACGGCTCGCCGGAGGTGCTTACTTTGCTCGGCGATAACCCGTTCCCGGCCGCGCCGCCCCGCTATGTCCGTGCTGTGCGCTATGTGTACAGCTTTAATGACGCGGACACCGCCTACCGGGAAGGCACGTGGTGGAATCGCGAAGCCGTAGGATTGTATGCGCCCACGATGTCGCGGCCAGTGCATTTCAAAGTGGCACGCTTTGGTTCGCCTTTCGTTCGGGCACTTCACATCACGCCCAATTCCTGACCCGGCACGTTCGGCCCATTGAGTATCAACGCCAGCGTGCGCCCATCACGTTCGCTCTCGCCGGAATCCGCCGGGATTGTCCGGAATTGCCGGATAAGCACTGGTGAAGTTGGGCCAAGCCACTCGTGCGCTCTGGCTGTCGGATTTCAGCGCCAACGGCGCGGCAATATATCAGCCCGGGGCAAGGAACGCGCTTGCGCGTGACGCCGCCCCGGGTTCAACGGTTCTCACCCGCACCTCTCAGCGCTGAAGGCGCGACCCATATCATGGCGAACCAGAGCGGAATAGAGCCCTCTCGGATACTGCTGGAAAGGTCGGCAGACCTGCCTCACAGCGGAGTGGCACAGCGTCCAGCGTTGTGCCGTGCTTTCAGCCCGGACATTGTTGGGGAAGCGGTTTTCCCAGCCCTTCGGACTGGGCTGTTATGTTGCCGCGCCTTTGGCACTTCGGAAGGGACCTGGACAGCCCTCATTTGTTCAGCCTCCGGTATCTTCTCTTATCTCACCTCCTGGGTGTCTCAATCCGCATGCCTGCGACCAGACAAACAAAGGGTTTATGCTGCCTTACCTGAGATTCGCCGGCGATGCGGGATTCCGCGGGATCTGCAGGGTGGTTGTGAGATAGCCCCCCATCCTGTCATAATGATTGCGTGAGGCGCAGTGTCTGCGCGGCGGGGGCCATGCGAGATTAAGGAACCATGAACACCAGAAACACAACGCGAATCTTCGAGCGCATTGACAATGCGCACGTTGCCGGTTTTTTCCCGCTCACTTCGCCCCGAGAGATGAAGGAGGGGATGCCGTTGGAAGACTCTGCCCGGGAAACAGTGGCCACGGGCCGCGAGAGCGTGGCCCGCATCCTGGCGGGGCAGGATTCACGCATGCTTGCCGTTGTCGGACCGTGCTCGATTCACGACGCGGACACCGCGCTCGATTACGCCAAACGCCTGCACCACGCGCATGTCCGGTTTGGGGACCGTTTGTGCATCGTGATGCGGACCTATTTCGAGAAACCGCGCACGACCACGGGTTGGAAGGGTCTGATAAACGACCCCGATATGGACGACAGCTACAAGCTCGAAGACGGTCTTGGGAAGGCCCGGCGGATTCTGCTTGATATCGCGACGCTGGGACTGCCCACGGCCACCGAAATGCTCGACCCGATTGTGCCGCAGTACATTGCCGACCTGGTTACGTGGGCGTCCATCGGGGCGCGCACGACGGAATCGCAAACGCACCGCGAGATGGCCAGCGGGCTTTCCATGCCCGTCGGATTCAAGAACAGTACCGATGGTAACCTCCAAGTGGCTATCAATGCGCTGGTTTCCGCACGCCACCCGCACAACTTTCTTGGTATCAACCAGGACGGCCAGACGTGTGTGGTGCGCACCCTCGGAAATCCGTGGAGCCATCTCATTCTGCGCGGTGGCGGAGGCCGCCCGAATTGCGACCGGGTCAGCGTGGCTCTTGCCGAGGAGCAGTTAACAGCCGCCGGACTCGACGCGCGCATCATGATCGATTGCAGCCACGACAACAGCAGCAAGCGCTATGAACTCCAGGAAAAGGTGCTCCGGGACGTCATCCACCAACGTCGCGAGGGCACGCGTTCGCTGATCGGCCTCATGCTCGAAAGCCATCTCAATCCCGGCAATCAACCTATCCCTGAAGACAAAACCCAGCTTCAGTATGGCGTCAGCATCACCGACCCCTGCATGGGATGGGACATGACGGAAGCGTGTCTGCACTATGCCCATGACAGGCTGTCCGAGACCTGACCACACCCCGGCACGCACCGAGTCTAAAGCCCTCTACCCTTAATAGGCGGTTTGTTGCCCTGTATTGCCTCGCGAAACACGACGTTTCATCAGCGAAGATTCGGTAGGGCTTTCCGCGAAACGAGGGTAATTTGATTGACAAAACAAATGCATTCGACTAATACTGTGAATTTAGATAGGATTTGCAGGATTAATTCAAGATAGTCGCGCGAGGTCCTCGGGGGGTTCCCCAAGCAGATTGAGCCACAGAAGGCACAAGGGGCACGGCCTCGCGCAAAGGCGCAAAGCCGCCCCAAAAGCATTCTTGCTATCCTCGCGTCTTGGCGGCTTCGCGTGAGAATCTTCATTACTTTTTCCTACTTCCCAAATCCGCCCGAGTATGTCATACTGCCTGTGCAGCAGATGGGGTTCTGTGTAGATGCCAGAGACTCAATCCATAGCCGCCGACATCCTCAACGAGAAGGAGACGCAGCCCGTTTCCCCGCCGTGGCGGCGAGTCCCGACGGCCTTGGAAGAGCAATCAGGTGCAGGAAGATTGGTCTGGTGGCCCTGGCTCAGATAGCGCCCACGAGGAGGCAGCATGCGCGTTTTACGTTTTCTTTTGAAACTTGCTGTAACGCTTGGGGCTCTTCTTGTGTTATTTTCGCTGGCCTTTGGGGAACTCGTTTTGACTTTCTGGGTGGAAAGAGGTGATACGGGAGACTTTACGGTTTGGGCCTTCCTAAGAATTGCAGTAGAAGTGGCTCTAATTGGATTGGCGCTGCTGGGACTAGGATTCCTGTTTCGACGGATAAGCAAATATGTGAATTCCAGAAAAGAACTAGGATCATGGCTGTCCCAACGTTAGTCGAACAGCATCAACTGGTTACCGCGGTCCCCTTCATCGGCTTCAATAAACGGAATAAACGTGGACAGCAACCTATTATAGGGCATTTCCGTACACTCTGCCGAGGTCGGTAAGAAGGAGATCCGCAGATTACGCAGATGGACGCAGATTTTGCAGGCGTCGCGAGTATGCTCGGTGGGTGGTTTGTAGTATCCTCAGCGGTGGTGCGTTGGAGACCACGCGGGCCCGCGTGGCCGGAAGAGTGGCGCGGTCGGGAAACCACGCCACAGCGCCGAAGGAAAGGACTTTCAGCATGGAAGAGGGCAACAAAGTTCCATTCTGGTTCACGAGTTCGGAAGACATCAATGAGCAGTATTTGTTGCTTTCAGATGTAGACAAAGAAAAGCTACGGGATCTAGTGCTCAGATTAAGTGTGATTGACGGTCTGCTCTGCGGGGTCTTCGTGATTCTATGTCTGCACTTAGTGGATTACAACTTCCATTTGTTCAACGGGCTGATCATCCTTCCAAGGGTCGGCAATTTCATTGCTATTCCAGCAGCAGCCATTGTTTTGCTTTGCGTTGTTGGCTTTCGGAGGGCAAAGAACAGGATGTTGCGCACTTGGCTCAACAGAAAGCCCTGAAGCAAACAAAGAAGTAAGTGTCCGGTGAAGCACAAGTTCCTTGAATAAATGGGGAGAAGTGCCGGGATAAGCCGGCAGGATGGTGAGAGTGGAAGTCTCTTGCAGTGAAGGCGTAGCGAGCCACACTGGCCCCTGAGTCATGGCTGCGTCGGCTCAAGGGGTCGTGGCAAGCGTTGGCCGGGGCAGGGGCGGGCAGGGATTGATGCTGGTTTCTGCCGTCCCTTGCGGGACTCATTTTTGTGGGGAATTCCTTTTCTACGTTCTGTCGTGCCTTCGGCACTTGCGGAGGCGTTGGCAGGATGGTTTTGTTTCGTGGGCGCGCGGGTTCTGCCCGCGTTCGTGCCTGCGGCACTTGCGGGGGGTGACCCGCAAGGCCCATTCGTACCGCGATCGGTGGAGCCGTTCAAAAACCTGTGCCCACGCGAGAAACTCAGGTTCTTTGTTGCAGCCCCGTCAGGGGCGACCTGAAATAGCCCGGGGCAAGGCATGCGGTCACGCATGCCGGCGCCCTGGGAAACACGCCCCAGAGGGCTGAGCCCTGAAAGGGCGATCTAGAAGGAAGGTGTGAGAATCTGTTTTTGTTGGGTCCAGAACGCCCCTACAGGGCTTCCGCTTATGGGGCTGTGTTCCTGGGGCGACGCTTCGCTCTGCCCCAGGCTATTCTAGGTAGCCCCTTCGGGGCACCACCGAACCGAGAAGGACTCGGAACATGCACGAGCGATTGCCAATTCATCGGGACGCCGGAGGGGTTCTTCAACAATTCCCATGGAAAACATTTGCTTGGCCGTTTCGCACACTCTGCCGAGGTCGGCAGGAAGGTCATCCGCGGATGACGCGGAGTGACGCAGATGTTGACGGTCGCACGGATAGGACGCGAGAGGCTCTCACGGCGGGGATTGTTCAACCCCCTCAGGGTTGGCGGATATGGGCGATGGCGATCCATGGGCTTGCGCCCATGGCTACTCATATTGGACCCCTGCCGGGGTCCTTGGGAGCTGGGGCTGCCGGGGTCCTTGGGAGCTGGGGAGGCCGGGGTCCTTGGGAGCTGGGGAGGCAATCCATGCGGTCTTGTGGCGGGCGGGTCTGTTGCAGGTTTTCTCTGCGAACCTCGGCGATCTTTGCGCCTCTGCGTTGCAGTTCACGCGGGCCCGCGTGGTCGGGAAACCACCCCACAGCGGGAGGAATGCAAGAGTTTTCACGGGATAACAGGATTGAGCGGATGGCCGAGCAGGCGCTCGGCGATCGCGGCATAAGGAAAGCGGACAGGGGCTGTCCGCTGTTGTTAAGAGCGGGCTGGAAACCCCGCTCTCCGTTTGCCGGAGAGGATAGAAGTACGGGGTGTAGTGTGCGGGATCGTTTGAAATCTATGTCTCGCGCAAAGGCGCTTCATCAGGCTTTCTTGCTATCTTCGCGTCTCGGCGGCTTCGCGTGAGAATTCTTCATTTCTTTTTCCCCTGCGCGTTTGAATGGTCTCAGGATTCAGCCACACAAGGCACAAGAGGGGCAAGAAGAAGAGAATGGCCGAGCTGGCGCTCGGCGATCCCAGGCGGGAAGGGGCTGCGGCGGTGTCCATCCGTGTAGCGTCCGCCCTTGTGGCGGACGTCCGGGATGCCGGACGCCTGGCATCCCGCGAAGCGCGGGACCGGCCGCGACATCGTCCGAGATGTTCAGTCAGCCCATCTCGTCAACTCTGTTATCGCGTCAAGAAGCCGGGTCATGCGGAGATGGCGTGGTGTTGAGCACCTCGGCGGCCTCGGGTCATCGGGAATTCCTGCGGGGAAAACACGGCTGCCGAAATGCTACTATGGGGCGTCCAATGCACATGCATCACCATGGAGAAATGGCATGATTTCACACGGATGGGTTTTGTGTCTGGTTTCGGTTGCCGGTATGCAGGC
>SLSB01000381.1 GCA_007130675.1 Candidatus Hydrogenedentota bacterium
ACCTGGTACGGCGGCGGCGAGGGCGAAGGACCCTACAACTTCTGCATGCTGGCCACCAGCGGCGATGACGGCGAAACGTGGTCGGATGTCGAGGTCGTCATCGACACGCCGGGCGATGTCCGTGCCTTCGACCCCTGCCTCTGGGTGGATCCCAACGGCAAACTCTGGTGGTTCTGGGCGCAGGGATACAGCCACTGGGACGGCCGCGCCGGCGTGTGGGCAATCACCACCGAAAACCCGGATGACGCCAACCCGGAATGGTCCGAACCCCGCCGCATCTGCGACGGCATCATGATGAACAAGCCCACGGTGCTGAGCACCGGCGAATGGCTCTTGCCGGTATCCATTTGGGCCTTCGAGGCGCGCCGCCTCGAGCGGGAAGAACACGCCCACGATATCACCGAAACCACGGGGTCGCATGTCTACGTCTCGCGCGATCAGGGCGAAACCTTCGAGTTCCTCGGCACGTCGGATGTCGACCAGCGCAGTTGCGACGAGCACATGATCGTCGAACGCCAGGACGGCTCACTATGGAAGATCGTGCGCACAAGCCCCGGCCTCGGCGAAGCCTTCTCGACCGACGGCGGCCGCACCTGGACCGAGCGGCACATTGCCGAGACCGTCACGCACATTCCACGCGCGCGCTTCTTCATTCGCCGACTGGATTCGGGCAGGCTTCTGTTCGTGAAACACGACCCGCCCGAGCAGCGCAACCGCTCGCACTTGACTGCCTTTCTTTCCGATGACGACGGCGAGACATGGTATGGCGGCTTGCTGCTCGACGAGCGGATGTCGGTGTCGTATCCGGACGGGGTGCAGGCGCCGGACGGCACCATCTACATCATCTACGACAGAGAGCGCAGGGACGCCATGGAAATCCTCATGGCGACGTTTACCGAAGAGGACGTGGCCGCGGGCGAACCGGTGTCCGACAAAGCCCGGTTCCGGGTGCTGGTCAACAAGGCCACGGGCACCAAAGAGTTCGACTACAACGCCAATGACGACGGCCAGGAACTGCTGACCGGCGACCGCGCGGCATTCGAGCCCGCCGATGGTGAAACGGGTACCTTTAACGAAGGCGCTCTTCTGTTCACCGACCGCGACTATACCGCGCTTGAACTGCCCGAATTCCTTCGGGGCAAGACCTTCATTCGGGCAAGCATCGGCGGTGAGGAAGCCACATGCACACAGAGCGGAGTGGTGTATGTCTTGACACCCCTGCCCAACCGGAACAGAGACAGCGTCATCGCCGATGTGGCCACCCGTGGGTTTGCGAAAGCCAGTGTCCCTGAATTCTTGCTGTTCGGCCAGATCGAGGGCAACATCGTTTCCGTGTTTCAGAAACACGCTCGTGAAGGCGAAACGCTGACGCTCGGCAAATGGGGCGTCGTGGTGTTCTGACGGGCAACGCGGCATCGAGCGCGAGCCCGAATGTCCCAGTGCCCATCAAAGCCCTGAGCCGAGCGAATGGGAGGAAGTACTATGATGGTGCGTGTGCTCTTGCGGTCATTTGTGGCGGCCCTTGTTCTGGCGGTGTCCGCGGGGGCCGAAGTCAACCAGGAGATGCTCGAGCGCGTCGCGGCGGGGGAACTCGACGAGGCGAAGGCGTCGTGGTGGGGGTTTGACCCCGAGGACTCGACCGAAGCGCTGCAGGCGGCCATAGACTCGGGCGTAGCCAAACTCACGATCGATGATATGGGCGAACCGTGGGTCGTGCGACCGATACGGCTGGCGAGCAACCAGGAAATCCACTTCGAGGAAGGCGTCGAGGTGGTTGCCAAACGCGGCGAGTTCAAAGGACGCGGCGATTCGCTGTTTACGGCTTCAAACAAAGAAAACATCGCTCTCATCGGCTACGGGGCCACGTTGCGCATGCACCGCTCGGATTACGATGACCCCGAACTGTACGAAAGAGCTGAATGGCGCCACACGCTCAGCATTCGCAGCTGCTCGAACATCAAGGTGTACGGCCTCACCCTTGCCGAAAGCGGCGGCGACGGCATCTATCTCGGCACGGCCACCCGGTGGGTCACCAACAAAGACATCCACATTAAAGACGTGGTCTGCGAAAGCAACTACCGGCAGGGCATCAGCGTGATCACCGCCGAGAACCTCCTCATCGAGAACACGATTATGCGCAACACCGGCGGCACGCCCCCTCAGGCGGGCATTGACTTCGAACCCAACCACCCCGAGGAGCGGCTGGTCAATGTGGTCATGCGCAATTGCCTGGCGGAAAACAATAACGGCGCGGGATATGTGTTGTATCTCCGCCCGATGGCCGCGCACTCAGAACCACTCTCGGTGCGCTTCGAAAATTGCCGCGCCATCAACAACCGCGGTATTGGCGCGGGCGTCATCAACAACAACCTCCCCGACCACGCCGTCACCGGAAGCGTGGTCTTCGCGGACTGCGTCCTCGAGGGCAACGGCCGCGGGGGGATTTCGGTAAGCGACAACCCGCCGTCGGGTCTCGAGGTGCGCTTCGAGAACGTTACGCTCATCAACCCGGCGCCCGAAGCGCCCGCACTATCGCCCATTCAGTTGAGCAGCCGCACGGATGCTGACCAGCCTATTGGCGGCGTCGCGTTTGATAACGTGCGCATCGAAGATCCCATCGAGCGCAATCCAATGAGCTATATTGACGGTGCGGGCGGACTGCCCCTCGAGGACATCGCCGGTACGCTGACCCTGGTGCGCGAGGATGCCGAAGAGACCATCGCACTCACCCGCGAAATTCTCGATGAATGGATGCCGGTCACGCCAATCAAGCGCCTTCCCCGCCTGAGTCTCGACGAAATGCAATTCCAGCCGCTGACGGATGAGATTCCCGAGGAGGGATATGGTTTCGGTTATGCGTATTTGCGGCGCACCGGGCGTTTTGCTCTTTATGCCACCGAAGGTGACGAAGTGCGCTTCACCCTTCACCACCGCAGAGTCGGCCGTTACAGCGGAAGAGCTATCCCGGTAATCATCGAGGGGCCTTCCGGAGACCGCGCGCATCGCGCCGAAGCCCCGTTCGAGATCGAGACCGAAATCGCGTTCACCGCTCCCGAGACGGGCGTGTACCGCATCACGGCCGACCCCGGACAGAATCGCATCGCACTCACCGAGAGTACGCACCCGGTAAACCTGGTCGGCGATGAGCAGCGCATCGCGTTGATCTACGCCGCGGGCGAATACGTGTTCTGGGTGCCCGCCGGGACCACTGAGTTTGGCGTGCGGGTGGCCGGCGAAGGCTCGAGCGAAGCCGTGCATGCAGCGCTGCTCGACCCCGAAGGCAATGTCGTCGAAGAAGTCGACAATATCGTGGCGATGCACCAGTTTGAAGCCGATCTTGACGAATCGAGTCCCGGCGCGGCATGGACGCTGCGCTTGTCCAGACCCTCTGAACTGGCATGGGAAGACCATTCCGTGGATTTGCGCGGCATACCTCCGCTGCTGGCGCCATCGCGCGAAGCCTTGCTCGTGCCTGTCAACTGAAGCATCGTTTCCTGGAAGCGCACGCAAGAATGTTAGAGCCCCAGGCAGGGTCACGTGGCGTCGATTACGCCGCATCACAAGCGCTTGATTCCAGAGTGCCCCGGCTCAAGTAGTTCTTGATGGGTTTCGCAGCGTGAGGTGACACAAACGACATGAGGCAGAAAATGCTTTCCCTGGAATGTCAGAACGTCTTTGTGAGCGCCGAAGGCGCGGGAACATACCAGCCCAGGCTGAAGGCCTGGGAAAGAATGGATCCGCAACATTTCCGGGCTGTAAGCCCGGCACATTGTTCTGCAATTCACGATGCATTCAACCCCAAAACATCAAGCACTTTCTCTTGTGGAAGGGGAATGTCACGGGCCTTCAGCCCGTGTCCCTTTGTTAGTCCCGTTCCCCAGCCCTGCGGGCTGGGCTGGTATGTTTGTGCGCCGTTGGCGCTCAGAAAGTCACGGAGAAGAGGCTTACCCGAAGAGTCCTTTTCCTTGCGTTTGGATCGGGGTGTTTCAAGGAGGGTCTTGTGATGCGGCGGCGTGATTTCTTCAAGATAGCCGGAGCAAGCGCCGCGCTGGGCGCTGTGCCTTCTTCACCGGCAGGCATGGCAGCCGCGGCGGCTTCGGAGGCTGCTGGAGCGGCGACATTTGTCAGCGGCCGCGAGGATGGGCGCTTCATCCAAACCGCCGGGTTTCTGCATGCCTATTTGAAGGCGCTCGAACCCCAACTGGCCTTTGCCGACGCGATAACCCTCGAAGGGTTTGGCGAATGGCAGGACAAAGTTCGCCAGAAGCTGCTCGAATTGATGTGTTTTCCTGATGTTGCGCCGCAACCCGAACCTGAACGCATCTGGTCGCGGCCACGCGA
>SLSB01000659.1 GCA_007130675.1 Candidatus Hydrogenedentota bacterium
CGGCTCGAGGCGGAAGGGTTTGACGCAGAAGCGCCGTTGCATGTCGAGGTGTATGATTTCGAGTTGCCCGACCGCATGACCTGCGTGACCGCGTTTGGGTTCTCTCCGGCCAACGTGTTCGCGTATCACAACCTCACCGACCCCGAACATCAGCGCAAAGTGTTAGACAAGTATCTCCGCAACTTCAGCGAACACCGCATTTCACCGTACGACCCGGCCCCGCTGGACCCCATCGGCGTCTCATGGACCGGTCTGCCGAAGTGGCGGGGCGGAAACCCGGATACATCGGAGAAACGCTCGGGCAATGCATCGCGGCATCTCCACGACCCCTACACCAATCAAAATGTAACCATGACCTACGAGGACCGCCTGCCCATTCCCGAGGGAGGGCTCAGGCTGCGTTTCTGGTACAAGACTGGCGATCCGGAACATCAGTTTCTTGTGTCGTTCCGCCATTTTGACGCAGATGGCACGTGGATGTCCGGGCGCAACACCGATATTGTCATCACGGGTGACGGAACGTGGCAACCGTTCGAGCAGACCATCACCTCGTTCCCCGAGGGCGCGGAGACCGTGGCGTTTACCGCGTTTGCCACGCTGTGGAGCGACACAGGACAGACCATCGGCTCCGTGTGGTATGACGATATCGTGATCGAAGATGCGGGTACCGGCGAAGCACTCACAGAAGGCGGCGATTTCGATGATCCCGCGCCCGAAGACCTCCAGCCAGTGTTCGACTGGACGGCCTGGGATGCCGCCATGGAATATGCGCTGAATGAGCTGCATTTCAACTCGTTCCGGCTTCGCGTCATGGGACTCGGCGGCGGCACGTTTCATGAGCGTTGGGAACCCACGCTGCTGGGATATTCGGAGGATACGCCTCAGTATAGACACGCATTCCGCGCGTATGTGCAGGGACTTCAGGAGCATCTGCGCGAAAAGGGCTGGCTCGACGAAGCATATGTGTACTGGTTTGACGAACCCAGTCCAGACGACTACGAATTCGTGATGAACGGGTTCCGCAAACTCAAGGAAAACGCGCCGGACATCAACCGCATGCTCACCGAGCAGGTCGAACCTGAACTGATCGGCGGGCCGAATATCTGGTGTCCGCTCACACCCAACTACGACTTCGAGGTTGCCGAGGAACGGCGCGCCGCGGGCGATTCGTTCTGGTGGTATGTGTGCACGGGACCCAAAGCACCCTACGCAACGCTGTTCATCGACCATCCCGGCACGGAACTCCGTGTGTGGCTCTGGCAGACCTGGCAGAACAAGGTCGATGGCATCCTCGTGTGGCAAAGCAACTACTGGACCAGCCCCGAGGCGTATCCGGATGCACCGCAGAATCCCTACGAAGACCCGATGAGCTGGGTGACCAGCTACGGCACGCCCGTCGGCACGAAGCGCCCGTGGGGCAACGGTGATGGACGCTTCATTTATCCGCCGGAATCGGCCGCCGACGGCCAACCCGCCGAACCGGTGCTCGAGGGGCCCGTCGACAGCATCCGCTGGGAAATGCTGCGCGACGGCATCGAGGACTACGAGTATTTTGTCATTCTCGAGGGGTTGCTCGAGGAGCGGCGCGATCAGATTCCGCCGAATGAGCGGGGTACTTACGAGGAATTGCTCGAAGTCCCAAGCGACATTTCCAGGAGCATGACCGAGTTTACCAAAGACCCCGCTCCCCTCGAGGCCCGCCGCGATGCGATTGCCCGCGCTATCGTAAGGCTCTCGCAAATGTAGGGAGGCGCCATGGGAGCTGCCGTTTTCTGTGGGTTGAGCCTGTTTTGTTTCGTGACGGGTCCGGCGTTGGCACGGTTCGGGATTGTCTCGTCCATGGCCGCGCTGGGTTTTCTCGCGCTGGCCGCCGGGCTTGGAATCGTCAGCACAGAATTGGGCTTGGTGGCGGTCATTCAGCGCCGGGCCGAGTGGCCGCACTATCTCGGTCTTGCCGGACTGCTTCCCGCGGGATTCGTGGTGGCGGCCATGGTTCGGGGCTTGCTCTTGTACCCGTCCATCAATGATATCACCACCGACCTCGTGGACCCGCCCGGCTTAGTGCATGCCCAAACCATGCCGGAAAACGAGGGACGCGACATGGCCTTCCCCACCGCCTTCAAGGCCATCATTCGCGAGAGCTATCCCGAAGTGCAGCCGTTACGCGTCGAAGAAGCGCCAGGCACGGCTTATGCCACAGCACTCGACGTGGCCCGGCAGCAGAAGAATTGGACCATCACCCACGAATCCCCCGAGACCCTCACCTTCGAAGCCGTTGCCGTCACCGCGATGCTGCGTTTCCGCGACGATGTTGTAGTGCGTGTCCGGCCGTGCGAGGATGGTGCCGGCGCCGTAGTTGACATGCGCTCGAAATCACGCAAAGGCAAAGGCGATTTGGGAGCAAACGCCAAGCGAATTCAGGCATTCTTCGAGCAACTCGAGCAAACCTTGCCCGCAATCCAGAAGCACTCGGATAACACCACGGCGGAAGCGGATGCCGGGAATCCCTGATGATCTCCAGCAGCCGAATTTGAAACGAATCCCCGCGTCTGGTATGTCTACGCCCACGGAAACGGCTACCCACGTGTAGGAAACAGAAAGGAACCAGGCAGCATGCGAATCACGTCGTTTGGCGCGGCGGGCGGAGTCACGGGCAGCAAACACCTCCTCGAAGTAAACGGACACAAGATCCTGTTCGATTGCGGCATGTTTCAGGGTCCCCGCAAGGAAATGGCGGATCGAAACCGAACGCTCCCTTTTGATCCGAACGAGTTGGACGCCGTGGTCCTGAGCCATGCCCACATCGATCACAGCGGCATCCTGCCCATGCTGGCTCGGCACGGATTCGAGGGCCGCGTCTTTACTACTCCCGCAACGCGCGACCTGTGCTCGATCATGCTGCTCGACAGCGCCAAGATTCAGGAGAAAGATGCGCAATGGCTCTCCAAGAAGCATCAATCCTTCGTGCCGCCGTTGTACACTGACGTGGATGTGCGCGCGGTCATGCGCCGGTTTATCAGCATTCCCTACGACATCAAATTCGAGATCGCCTCGGGCGTGCACATTACGTTCAAGGATGCCGGGCATGTGCTCGGGTCGGCCATGCTCTTGGCCGAGTTCGAGGAAAACGGCAAACGCCGCCGGTTCATCTACTCGGGCGACATCGGACGCAAGAACATGCCCATCCTCAAGGATCCCTGGGAACCCGAGGACGCCGACGCGGTCGTCATGGAAAGCACCTACGGCAACCGGGAGCATAAGCCGATCGAAACCCTCGACGCCGACCTCGCCGAAACCATCAACAGGACGCACGACCGCGGCGGGAAGCTTATCGTGCCGACGTTTGCCCTCGAGCGCGCCCAGGAATTCATATACGCATTGAAGCGTCTCGAGATGGGCAACCGCATCCCCGAAATGCCCGTGTACGTAGACAGCCCGCTCACCGTGAATGTCACCGAGGTGTTTCGGCTGCACGCGGATTCCTTCGATGACAACATCCGCGAGTTGATGGAAGAATCGGGCGATCCGTTTCAGCTCCGCCACATCGAATACATCCGCGACGTGAGGGCCTCGATGAAGCTCAATGCCATCGACCGCCCCTGCATCATCTTGTCCGCCTCGGGCATGTGCGAATTCGGGCGTATCCTGCATCACCTTCGCAACAACGTCGAAGACCAACGCAACACCATCTGCATTATCGGTTTCCAGGCCAAGAACACCCTCGGTCGCCGCATTGTCGAACGACAGTCCGAGATACGGATATTTGGACTCAAGCACCGGCTCCTGGCCGAAGTGAAAATTTTCAATGCGTTGAGCGCCCACGCGGGCCGCACCGAGCTTATCGAGTTCGGCAAACGATTCAAAGACCGTGCCGAGAAACTGTTGCTGGTCCACGGCGAACCCGAGGCCCTCTCAGCGCTCAAAGACGGCCTCGAAGCCGAAGGCTGCACCAACATCGCCGTCCAGGAAGAAGCACAGCCGTTTGAAGTATAGCCGCCCGCTCCCGGCAGCGGCCCGCCGCGTTGATAAGATTTACAACGCAGAGGCGCGGAGAACGCAGAGGTCCGCAGAGAAGACCCGCGTCTCTCGCGCCCTTTCTGCACCTTGTTAAGAATCTGCGTCCATCCGCGTAATCTGCGGATGGCCTTCTTACCGGCCTCCGCGCCGCTGCACAAGAATGCCCTTTAGATGGTTGCTGTGGAGCTGTTGAAGAACCCCTCCAGCGTCCCGATGAATTGGCAATCGCTCGTGCATGTTCCGAGTCCTTCTCGCTTCGGTGGCGCCCCGAAGGGGCTATCTAGAATAGCCTGGGGCA
>SLSB01000469.1 GCA_007130675.1 Candidatus Hydrogenedentota bacterium
ATGGTTAGAGGCCCTGAAGGAAGTGGACATTTTGTCCGTCCATCCGTAGCGGCAATTGACGTGGAGGAAAGGGACTGGTCCTTTGTCTTCGGTGACGATCCGAGTGATGCCACGTATTGGAGCTATGACGCAAACACTACCATGTTGGAGATAGGAGTGAGTGCACCAATGGAGGATCCGTACTGGATCAGATACGACGTGAGGAATCGCGAGTATCATGTCGATCAGAATTGAAGAGGACCACATGGCGCGTTTGCAGCGTTCATCTTAGCGAACAGCGCCTATGGCTTGACCTCAGGACGTTCCGCGTTGTCTGTAGACACAGAAGACTTCGGGGTATAGGTTCCACGGGAGAATTCGTAAGCGTCCGGTGAAGTGCATGGCAGTGCCGCGCGGCGGCGGTATGTTTCCTCTGCGAACCTCAGCATTCCGTACCCCGTCTCGAGTTTTGCGCCTGCTTTCAGTGTTTTCGAGAATGTTTGAGCAGACACAATCGCCGTGCTACCATGCCTGCAACCGGCAGAAGCAGGAAATCATCATGACTGACGAACAGGTTCGAGGGTCGGCGTTGCATCTGACGCGCAAGCAGCTCGCGCGCATGATCGACCACACACTGCTCCGGGCGTACGCCACGCAGCTCGATATCACGGAATTGTGCGACGAAGCCGTCTCCTTCGGATTCGCCTCGGTGTCGATTAATCCGGCATGGACCTCGTACTGTGCGAAGCGGCTGGCGGGCACGGCGGTGATCGTCAATCCTACGGTCGGTTTCCCGCTTGGCGCGAACACCGCGCGGATCAAAATCGAAGAAGCGCGGGACGCCGTGCGGTGCGGCGCGCAGGAACTCGACATGGTCATTAATATCGGCGCGCTCAAATCGGGATTCCCGGAGTATGTCGAGAAAGAAATTGCCAGCGTGGTGCGGGCTGTGCGGGGCATCCCCGTGAAGGTCATTCTCGAGACCAGCTATCTGACCACCGTGGAAAAAGTGGCTGTCTGCGAGATGAGCCTTCGCTCGGGCGCGGCGTTTGTGAAGACTTCGACCGGATTCGGCGACGGCGGCGCTACCGTCGAGGACGTCGCACTGATGCACGAGACTGTTGGGGGACGCATGGGCATCAAGGCCGCGGGCGGCGTGCGGACCTACGCCGACGCCATCGCGATGGTCGAGGCAGGGGCTACAAGAATCGGTACCAGCACCGGACCCAACATTGTTGAGGCCGCCGCCCGCTGAAGACTGCATGAAGGCTTACGGGTTGCCCATCATACGCACAAAAGACATGAAGAACTCGGGGTCGAGTTGGTCGGCCATCTCTTTTTTCATGATTCGTAGCGCCTCGAAGGTATTCACTGCCCCTTTGTACGAGCGTTTCGTGGTGAGCGCGTCGAAGATGTCCGCTATGGTGCAAATGCGGACAAACGGCGGCAGGTCGCTTGCCTTGCGGCGTTCGGGGTAGCCGGTGCCGTTGACCTTCTCATGATGGTACCTGACGACCTCCATGGCGGCGGGCTTGACACCCCCGTGTCCGTCAAGAATGCGGCAGCCCAACTCGGGATGGCGCTTCATCTCTTCCCACTGTTCTTGGGTCAACTTGCCTTTGCAATTGACGATTGACGGGTCGATCATGCTCTTGCCGATATCGTGCAAGAGGGCTCCGGTGCCAAATTCGCGCACCTCCTCTGGAGAAAAGCTGCCCAAACGCTGAGCCAAGGTAATGCTGAAGACAAACACGTTGATGCTGTGCGTGTACGTATAGTAATCGTAAGAGGTTATGCGCAAAAGCTGGGAAAACGCGGTCTTTTCGTGTGAAAGAAACTCGTAGGTCAATTCCACATACGCCTTGCTTCGGGTCACCGTGTCTCCCGCGCGCGGATCGGCAAACATCTCACGCATCAGGAAACGCCCCGAAACATACACGACCTCGGTCTTGTGCTCGAGAGGCAGTTCCGGATCGGACAGGATAGCGCCGAGATTCTTCTCGAGATAACGCAGGTAGTCCTTTTCTTCGCGGGAATCAACGAACAAGTGCTTGATATTGTTGTCTTCGAGGCGTCGTCTGTCTTCTTCGGTAAAGGGCAGGTGTTTCTCTCGATACAGTACTGGCGGCTGGCCGCCCCGGGTCCGCAGATACAGGTTGAAGCTGGTCAGCGTCTCCGCGCGCAAACATGCCACCGGTACGGGAATCAGTTGCATCGGCTCGGTTGTCAGGGCTTCTTCCTCTTTGAGATCCATACACTTCCCCTCTTCACGGAGCACAACACACGGTGAATTATACCCCAATACACCACTTTTGACAAAAATGTGTAAATACGCAGGCGGGTGTTGAGTAGCAGGAACACATACACCCAATGTCTGGAGGATGTTGCATCGAAAAGAGAGCATGCTGGTATATTTGGCAAGGTTTTGGGTTGCCTGGGCGGAAGAATTGCGTTGTGAGAGAAAATGCCGGTGTTGAAACGGCCATTTTAGAGATTTCCCAGCTTTAGACTGGGGCATCGGAGTCTTACGTAAACGGTTTTGCCTGAATGGATTGTGAAGTTTAGATGTCGTAGGGTGCTGTGAACTATCCCAAGACATTCTGTTGCAGAAAAAGGCAGGCGCCTTCTTCGCAACCCAAGTCTGCGCATCTCTCATCAACTCAGGCGCGCCTGAGTTGATGAGATATTGCGGCTATTCTCGGGTCATTTGGCGGATAATCCGGGTGGTTGAGTGGCCTTCTACGCCCGAGATGATGGCTATCTCGCCGCCATAGCCCTCCACCAGACGGCGCTCTTCCTGCACGATCGTGTCAATCGAGTAGTCGCCGCCTTTTGCGTAGACATCCGGTTTCACAGTTTCGAGCTGCTTCATGGGGGTGGGCTCGTCAAAAATTACGATGTAGTCAACGCATTCGAGGGCTGCTAGAACGATGGCCCGGTTCGCTTCAGGGATAATGGGGCGGTCGGGGCCTTTGTTCTCTTTCACCGAGGCATCGCTGTTTAGCCCGACCACCAGGATATCACCCAGCGCCGCCGCCCGCTGTAGATAGGTGATGTGTCCGACATGGATAATGTCGAAACACCCGTTGGTCCACACGATTCGTTTTCCGTCGCTGCGCAATCCTTGGAGAATGTGCTGCAAGGTGTCCATGGTCTTGAGTTTTGCCGGTGCTCCCGACGTGGCGAGGGCATCGCGCAGCTCCTCGTTTGAAACCGTGACCACCCCCGGCTGCACCACCGCGACGCCGGCGGCAGCGTTGCCGAGGGCGGCTGCGTCTTCGTGCGAGCCACCAGCCACCAGCGTGAGCGCCACGGCGGCCGTCACGGTGTCGCCGGCGCCCGTCACATCGACCACCGCATCTGGCGAAATGGTAATCGGCACGTCGACGGGTTTCTGGTCGCGGCGGCACACGCGAATGCCGTCTGGTCCTCGCGTAATCAGGGCACTCGATGCAATTTTCAACAATTCGGCCGCGGCGGCATCGAGGCTGGCTTCGTCCAGCACATCAATCCCAGTACCGATACCCGCCTCGCGGTCGTTGGGCACCACTGCATCGAACCCTTTGAGCGCGCCCGCGCGCGAACGCGAGTCGCCTACGGTCAGCAGCTTGTGTTTGGCGGCGCACGCCACCACCGTCTCGAGCACGCGCTCGGTAGCCACCGACGAAACCTGATCGACCACCACGATGGCATCGACTGCGCCGGCCAGCGCTTCGATGTTGGCCACAATCTGGTCCTCGAGTTCGCCGGTGATAAATGTCGGCGAGGGGGTGTCGGTGCGCAGTATTTCCTGCGTCGGGATATTGAATCCCCCGGCGCGCAGCTTGCCGTAGGTATTGGTCGGCCGCGACGGATCGGTCACGACATATTCGGTATTCACGTTGCGCACCGCAAACTCGCGGCGAACGATACCCGCGTTCACATCTTCGCCTACATAGCCGACCATATAAGTCGTTGCGCCAAGCGCCGCCACATTGCACGCGGCGTTGCCCGCCGCACCGGGGTTGTGGCGGCGTTCGTGCACCTCGTAGATCGGGATCGGCGCCTCGAGACTGACGCTTGTCACCGCGCCGTAGACGTTTTCATCGAGATAAATATCGCCCACCACCATGACGCGGGCGTCTTTGAACCGGTTCAGCAAATCAGCAAATTTCATTTGGTCTACCGCTCCCCATCGAATTGTTGTTTACGTGCTTTCGGCGTTGTGAATGCCGTGTGATGCCCGAATTACACCACAAAACCGTTGGCAACTCCAAACGGCCCCAGGCCCGCGGCCGGGATTACGAAGCTGGTTTTGTACTCGGGCGGCGAGTATACTACAAACTCTGGCG
>SLSB01000255.1 GCA_007130675.1 Candidatus Hydrogenedentota bacterium
CCAGTCGGGGCTGCGTCTCGAGGCCGGTCGTGAGTATGCGTTTCGCCTGGTGGCCGCCGGCGTTTCGGTGCGGGGGGGGATCGAGGTGGCCTTGTGCTGGGGCGATCGCCCCGACCAGCGCATGACGGCCCTGATCGATCGCCTCGATGAAGACTACGTTTCGACAACCATTCCCCTCACACCCGGCGCCGCATCAGAGAACGGCCGCCTCGAAATTGTCGGCCACGGCAAAGGCGCGCTGCGTATCGGCGCGGTCTCCCTCATGCCCGCGGACAATGTGCGGGGCATGCGCCGCGACGTTCTCGAAGTCCTCAAGCGGCTAAACCCGCCCCTGTATGCTTGGCCCACGGGAGGTTTCGCGGATACCTACGATTGGCGCGAAGGCATCGGTGATCCTGACCGGCGTCCGGCGCGTTTCGATTCCGTCAAGAACAGACTCGAGTCCAATGATTTCGGATTCGGGGAGTTCATTGCCTTGTGTTCGGAAACGGGCGCCGAGCCGCTGGTACTGGTCAACAGCAGCTCGGGGTGCGTCCGGCTTGCCGTCGAGCAGGTGCGCTTTGCCAACGACCGGGGCGACACCGGGCCGGCCAAGATGCGCGCGGACGTCGGCCACCCCGAGCCCTACGAGGTGCGCTGGTGGGGTATGGGCGAGCAGCATCATCGAATCCTCGAATTGGCCGACGGCCAGCTCGAGGTTTTTCGCAGACGCCACAACGCCCTTGCCGAGTCGATGCGCGCGGCCTGCCCGGGCATCAAGCTGGTGTGCGTGGGCGGAACCAGGGACCACTGGCGAAAAGCTGTGCTTGCGGGTTGTGCGCTCAATGTCGATTTTCTGAGCGAAAAGTGTTGCAGCGACCTGCGCGACAGGCCTGCCGCGCTCATGGAGACCCTGACCGAAAATGTGCGCGAATGCACCCTCGCGTATCGCAGCCTCGTGCAAACCATGCCCGAAATGAGAGACCGGGATATCCGCCTGGCCATTTGCCAATGGGGCTTTGCGTTTGAAAGCACCAGTGACGGCGCCATGGCGTGGCGGCACGGCCTCGGCATTGCCGCGGGCATACATCAGTTCATCCGAGACAGCGATGTGCTGGGCCTGGCGGCCTACACCGCGGCCATCGGGCCAAATGGCGCCGTCTGCGTGTCGGATAGCGGGGCATGTTCAACCCCGGCAGGTTTGGTGTTGTCGCTGTACCGCAACCATTTCGGAACCGACGCGGTTGGGGTGAAAGAGGACTGCGCCCCCTTGGATATCGTGGCGGCGCGGACCGCGGACCGCTCCGCGATGACCGTCGCCGTGGTAAATCCGCTCGAAGAGGAGGCTACCATCCAGCTCACGCTGACAGAAGACCATCGCATTCACGCCGAAACCTCCTGGGTGCTCACAGCGCCACGTCCCGAATCCGTGAATATCCCCGGTGGTGAAACCCCGATTGTGATCGAGGAGCGGCCCTTCTCCGCAGATGCGGGCGTGTTGCCCTGCCCACCTCTGAGTGTGACGGTTTTCCGCCTGCGGGTGGAATAGCACGGCAACCGGCACTGGCGCTATTCCGGGCGCCGAACAACCCCGAATCCCTACAGCGCACGAAACTGAAAAGGCCTTCTGCCCGCGAGACTTGACGCAGATCGCGCGGGACTCAGGAGAGTTTCGAGCGGAGCTCGATATCCGTTTCATCCATCAGGTTTATCTCGATGGGGGTGATGGGTGTTGCGCGCGGATCCTTGATAAGGGTAATCACAGGGCGGGCGAGCTGTGTGCGGTTAACCTTGGTGACAAGGCCGGTATAGTTGCGGTACCCGCCGCTGCGCACCAGCACCTCGGTGCCAAGCGGATAGACGGGGACGACCCTGAGGAATGCATTCACGATCGCCGCATTGAGATGCGTTCCGGCGGCACTTTGAATAGCATGAAGCGCGCTGTCGGGCGGCACGGGTGGCTGGCTGGCAGTGCCTGTAAGCAGATGATCGTAATAGTTGGCCACGGCGGCCACTTCGCCGAGCAAGGTGGGTATCTTTTCCCGATGCACCGAGCGGTCACGGTCGATCGTGTTCGTTCCAACCAGCCCACGGGGCTCGCCGCTGCCGTCCTGCCGCTCATGATGCTCGAGGGCAACATACGGGGCCAGGATGTCGGCATCCGGCGCGTTCTTCAGCAATTCGAAGCCAAGAAGCGTATGTTTGCGCACATCGCTGACATCGTCGCCCGTGCTTTTCAGAAACACCTTCCCGATATCGTGCAGAATGCAACCAAGGGCGAGTTGCTTAAGGCGTGGATTGGGCATGCCGATGACCCGCCCAATCATCGTGGATACCACGCACACGTCGATGCAATGGTTGTGCAGGGCGGCGCTGGCCGTGCGAATCGAGATCAGCCCCGCCAAGGTGCTCTGCGTGAGGATCTCGTCCAGTATCGCCTCGACGGCCTCCTGCACTTGCGCGAACGGCCCGCCGGGGGCCATCAGGGCCTGCAATCCCGGCGACCCGCACAACTCGCGCAAATCCTCGAACGATTGCTGCCGCAGGCGGCTCACCTGCATCTTGATGGCTTGAAACGTGTTTTCGAGACCGATGATAGCCTCGGCACGCGTCGCCGGGTCAAGGTCTTCATCCGGCAGCACGTCCACATCGACGTCAGGCTCTTTGACATAAATGGCCGTGCATTCTTTGCCCTCGAGGGCGCGGATATACGCCGGCGTCAGAGCCACGTCCTGATTGAGAAGAACCCGGCCCTTTTCGTCGTGCACCGGCCGCCCGACGATGAGGCCCGGTGTCAGATTGGCGATATTTATCAGCCGCATAAGTCCCTTTCCGCCTTGCGCTAACAAGGCCCTACCTTAGCAGACGGAATAACCGCCTTCAACAGCATAAAATCCGAATCGCCGGGCAACGCGGTGCGCTGATTACCGTGCGCAATCTTGCGAAGGACTGATGGAGGCACATATGGCGCAATTGGGACCACACGACCACACCACAGAAAGTGTGGCATCTTTGGAGTGCGGTGGCTTGCCGCCGCTTTGGTTTCGCCCGGCTTGCCGGGCGGTAGATGGCGCGCAACCATGGCTTGATCAATGTGACGTGCGCTTCGAGAAAAGCGGTGGCAAGCCACCGCACTCCAAATCTCTCGGAGACCTCAGACAATGTGGGAAGTGCGTTTCCAAAGTTGTTTGCTGGCATGTTACCGCGCCTTGGAGGCTCCGGAAGATAGAAGAACAGCCCTTGTGCGTCTACTCTGCGCTATCTGACCTTATCTCGTTTGCCGGGTGATCCAATAAGCAGGTCTGCGTTTTGAAGACCAAAGACTTGACGCTACTTAGCGTCAAGTTACCCGGCGGCTCAGCATAAAAACGCTGTATTGAGCCGTCCCGCGGTGGGTATGGGCCTATTCGTCGAGGACGGCCGCGGCATGCCGCGCATGGTGGCCGCGAAGATCCCGCGCATACGCGCGCAGGATGCGTTCGCCAAGGCCCTCATGGTCTCCGAGCCGGTACAACGCGCGTGCCAGAATCAACTCGCGCAACGAGAGCGCCCGCGAAAGATTGGGGTTTGAAAACTGCATCTGCACGGCCGCGTCTTCGATATAGGGGGCGGCGTAGCCCATCATGCCGGGTTTTTGAAGCAACTGCGCCAGTGCAGGCGCCGCCTCGGAGGCGCCTAGCGTCTCAAGTGCCACCGCTACGGCCCGGTGGTGCGAGAACGCATCGCTGGCATCGAGCGCCGCGGCCTTACGCAGAATCGGCTCAAGAGCCCGCAGGTCACCGGTCGTTCCCGCGGCGATGACCAGACTGTCCACGGCGCTCATGCTCATCCCAAACTGTCCCATGCCCCGGTAGTCCCAGCCTTCGTCCCATTCGTTACCATCGATGGCCTCGATCAGGGTGGTAATGCCCAGATTGTCGCCCAACATGCCGAGAATATGCGCGTAGACGAGCCGGGCTTCGCCGCTTGCGGCCAATTCGTAGGCCGAGCGCAGCATGGGTCGGGCATCATCGGGCTGGGCCAGGATCACGCCCAGTCCCTCGAGATCATTCACGATATTGGCCACGGCCTGCCGCACTTCTTCGACATCATATGGATACGAATCATAGTCGGTAAGCACATTCTCGGGAAGACTGCCGATGTCCACGAGGTGTTGCTGGAGGGGCTTAAGGTCGATTTCGCGAAGCGGCACGCCCGCCTTGGCCGCGATGGCCGCCGCCGCCCCGGCTGCGTACCCTTGGTTCTGGATGTCCGGCTGCATGCGCAGGATGGGCATGGCGTCGCGGTGCGCGCTAATGCCCAGGCCGGTCACCAGAATCCCTTCGAACCC
>SLSB01000230.1 GCA_007130675.1 Candidatus Hydrogenedentota bacterium
GAGACACGCCAGATTGGCGCCCGTACCGCAGCCGATATCCGCGAAACGAGGGTTTTCGCATGCAACAAAGGTGTTCCATTGCTGTTTCAGTAGGCCCCGAAGGCTACGGTACCACCAGTGCCAATCCTCGACGGCGCGCATGGTTACGTATTCCTGGGGCCTCATGCGTGGAACTCCAGGACGGCGTTGATGACACGTTCGACGGATTCGCCGGGAAGCTCAGGATATAGCGGCAGCGAGAGCACCTGTCGGCAGGCGGCTTCGGCAATGGGGAGGTCCCCGGCGTTTGCTTGCATGATTTCACGGCAGGCTTCCTGGAGATGAACCGGGATGGGATAGTGAATCAGGGTTTGGATGCCTTTCTCCTTCAAATGCCCTTGCAGCGCGTCGCGGTGCTTGGAGCGCACCGCAAACAGGTGCCAGGAAGGGGTAGCCCATGGCGCCACAAACGGGAGCGTGACTTCCGCGTTGGCAAGGGCGCTCAAGTACTTAGCGGCCAATTCCTTGCGCCGTGTGTTCCAAGTATCGACATACCGGAGCTTGACCCGGAGTATGGCGGCCTGGAGTTCGTCGAGCCTGCTGTTAATGCCGGGCCGGTTGTGATGATAGCGGCGGTCTTCACCGTAATTGCGCATGGTGCGCACACGTTCGGCCGTATCAGGGTCACTGGTGACCACGGCTCCGCCATCGCCGTACGCCCCGAGGTTCTTGGTGGGGTAGAAGCTGAACGCTGCCGCATGCGCTAACATGCCGCATTTCTTGCGTTTATACATGGCGCCGTGAGCTTGCGCGCAGTCCTCGACCACCACCAATCCCCGCGATTGGGCGAGCGCGTTGAGTGCATCCATATCGCAAGGATGCCCATAGAGGTGTACGGGGACGAGGGCCTTCGTGGCGGAAGTGAGCTTTGTCTCGACGCTGGCAGGGTCAAGCGTGAGGGTGGCCTCGGACACATCGGCGGCCACGGGCCGCGCGCCCGCCGCCATAATTCCGCATATTGTTGGCATACAGGTATTTGCAGGGATAATCACTTCATCTCCGGGCCCGATGCCGAGCGCCATGAGGGCCAGTTGGATGGCGTCGGTACCCGAGCCCACACCCATCGCATGCGCGGAGCCGAGATAGGCCGCGAACTCTTCCTCGAACGCCCGGCCCTGTTCTCCCAGAATATACCACCCGCTTTCCAGGACCCCATCGATGGCCTGTCTGATTTCGGTTCGGATTGCCGCATACTGGGCTTTGAAATCTGCAAAGGGAATCACGGGCTCTCGGTATCCTTTCGTTCCTTCTCGGGACGGTAGAAGACGACTTCACGCAACCACAGTTGTATCAATTGCTTGGCAACACGCAACAGGCGGGGGAAATTGAAGAACTGCGACTTGCCGAAGCTGCGTTCGTAATGGTGCACGGGGACTTCGACAATCCGGTAGCCGCCGCGATGAATCTTCTTCATGAGTTCGGCGCAAATCGTTCCGCTGGTGCTGTTTAGCTCGAACGTGTCAAACATGCCGCTCCGCAGGAGGCGGAAATCGCAATCAGTATCGCGCACGGGCAGTCCGAAAGCCAGTTTGACGACCCAGTGGTAGATGCGGCCGATGATGATGCGGTGCAAGGGGTCGTTGCGCTGAATCTTGTAGCCTTGCACCAGGTCAACGCCGGGACCGGCCTGTGCCAGCAGCAACTCGAGCTCGCGCACATCATACTGGGCGTCTCCGTCGGTGTAAAAGATCCATTCCTTTCTCGCCGCCGAGAATCCGGTGCGAAGTGCTCCTCCATAACCCCTGTTTTTGTCGTGTCTTATGATGCGAACCTCTGGAAAGCACTCGGCGATCTCATCGAGCACGGCAAGGGTGCGATCTTCGCTGCCGTCGTCCACGATGGTCAGGTCATAGTCGATATCGAGACGTTGGGCCGTCTCGATGGTGAGCAAGACCATGCTGCCGATGGTGCCCCAGTCGTTGAAACAGGGGTAGAAGATAGACACTGCGTGTTTGGGCATGAGTTCAAGGCGCTTTCGTTGGAGACAGCACGGCATACCGGCCAATGCTTTTGACTTCCGGGTGATCCATTAACATTTCTTCCTGGGTCTGCGTATCGACAATAATCATATCGAACTGGCGCACGTCCTCGGGCAAATCCCTCAGCACTTCAACATGTCTGTCCGCAAGAAAATCAAGAGTTCTCGAGAGGGGCCAGTAGGTGGTGGCAAGCCGGGTTTCTGCGGGAAGCTCGCGGACATAATCCGCTATCGCGAGATCGTCGTAGGCCTCGGTGCTTGTGTAGACCAGGCGGGCTTGTCGCCAAGTCCTTGCTAGAGCGGGGCTAAGGCCCAAAACAACGAGCAAGACGGCCGCCATTCGCATAGCCGCCGATGCATTCCTGCGGTCGACGGCAAACCGGCCGATGGCCACCAAAAGGGGACCGCTTGCCAATCCGGCGATGGCGCAGGCGTAGAATATGTAACGGGGATGCCGGCCCGTGGTGAAGAAGAGCCACCAGAACACAAAAAAGGGGGCCATGAGGGCAAGAATCATGAGCGCTGGGTCGCGGGGCTTGCGTAAGGCTTTCATAGCCATATAGACGACTGCCATGATCGAAACCACCAGGGTAACAGGCCGCTCGAGGAGCCATCGGGCCGTGACGGTAAACGATGTGAATCCGAAGAGCAAGTTATGGATATGCTGGCCGGCGTTTTCCACGGCGCCGCCTGCCTCAGGGTCTGCATACACCGCCTGCAGGGTCATCCATCCGCCCCAGACAATGGCAAACGCCGCGGCTGGAACCAAAAGGCACCGCCACGTCATGCGCCGGAGATGAAGGTGATCAAGGATCGCGACGGCGAGCATGGGCGCGACGGCAATCACGAAAAACAACTTTGAAAAAAGCGCCAGGGCGAACGCCACGCCCGCCAACGCCCCCGAGAGGTATGCCGTGGGCTTCTCGAGCATTCGCCGCCACAAGAGCAAGGCCAGCAGCACATAGAAAAGCGCGGGGACTTCGCCGTACAGGCTTCGGGCGAGGTACACCGACCCGAACGAACCCGTAGTGAACAGCACGCCCGCACTCGATGCGAGAGCGCCAAACCTTCGGTGAAGCAGAAGAAACACCACGGCGCACAGCGCCAGGAAATACAATGCCATCACGACACGGGCAGCTACCAGCGACATGCCGAAGATCCGAAACGCCAGAGCAATCGGCAGAAGCACCGAAGGACCTACCGAAGCGTATCCGTCAAACAGTATGAACCCTGTCTCGGGCCTGCCGGAGGCATACTGGCCATGCTCGGCGATGTTGCGCGCCATTGTAAGATGAAACGTCTCGTCCGGAGCGGGCCACGGATACGCGTCCAGGCGGGGAAACGCCAACAGGGCGGCAAAGAAAATCGGACCCAGGAAAGCAAGCAAGAACGTTGCGCGAGCGCAGGGGGGAGCCACTTCATGCCGGACGGCACGCCTCTCGGGCACGCCGCAGTGTTTCATCGCCCAGAGCGACACGCCGGCCACGCCCGCGAAACATACCGCCTTCGCCGCAAGAACCAGCATGTCGCGAACGCTGCCATCGAGCATACCCGCCGCATAGACGGCAAACACCGCCGCCGATGCCAGCACGGTGAACAGCGCGCACGCAAAACATGCGGCCACCGCTGTTATCTTCGTGGCCTCGAGCACCTCGGAAGCCAAGCCGACTTCGGAGCTGTCTTGTTCTTCTGGCAGCGGCATCGTCTGCAATTCTCTTGCCTTTACCTGTTGGGGCTCTCTTCCCGAGCTTCTCTGGTTCCCGTGCAAGTATACCAACCAGTGATTCGCCGGTGAAAAACGTTTCTGGTTTCGTGTCTTGGTTTCGGAAGGTGCCAGCGAAACATTAAACGGCACACTTGCGATCGCTCTTGAGTCCCGTGCTCATACCGCCGTGATTTTTCCCGGATTGAAATCTGGATTTCTGCTGGACTAACAGAGAAAAATGCGCACATGCGGCCCGACACTTCATGCGGCGGCTTGTGGTGTGTCTGGCGGGCGGGCGTCGAGCAAAACCGCGTGGATGTGGTGCCGCGATGGACGTCATGGACGCGATGGACGCCGGTCCTGCATTCATCCCGCCTCCCGCAATGAGCCCGATTCCAGCCCCAACGGAGGGCGGGGTTTCCAGCCCGCCCATTGGCAACGGCGGACCGGAAGGGCCGCCTTCATTGTTTCCCGGGAAAGGCGCTCATCGCGGAAGTCTCTGGCCGTTATTCGTGGTTTTGTAATCCAACCGGATAGCGGATTTCATCCGCCCTTGATCGTATTGGCGGGCTGGAAACCCCGCCC
>SLSB01000005.1 GCA_007130675.1 Candidatus Hydrogenedentota bacterium
AAACGACCAGTATTTGGTTGCCAGAACCGCGCGCTCTTGTGCAGTGATGAACTCGTCGACGAATTCGTAATTCACCTGGGCCAGTTCGTCGATGGTCAGCGTGTCATACATCCGCTCGACGATGCTGTCCATAACTTCGGCCACTTCAGGAGCGGGTTCGGCGTAACCGGGCATCGAAACCGCCACCGCGAGAAGACTTGCGGTGATTGTTGCACGGCTTAGAAGAAAGAAGTTTGCACGCATAAATATTCTCCCATGATCGTCTTTCACATTGCTTCAAGTATAACGCACACACGCGGCGGCGGTAATCCCGTCCAGACTGAGGAATGCCTTAACCAGTCTGCTTCAGCGTGTATAATCCACGGCACGCACAACGGGTCTCCTTTCACACGGGATGCCACATTGTACGCATAACGAGAGTGCAAGAATACACAGGGAATTGACAAATCCGCCAGTAGGAGGCGCATCCATGGCTGACCGTCGCACGTGGATCTACGACGAGTTTTCTTACACAGGCACCGATTACGGAGATCCGGACGAGGTCGCGAAATACGAAGCGCGTATGGGCGAGTTGCGCGATTTCGATGCCGAAGCCGCCGAGATTATTGACGCCGTCGGGCTATGCCGCGAACACACGCTTCTCGAGCTGGGCATGGGTACGGGGTGGTTTGCCCTGCGCGCCGCACCGCACTGCCGGTTGGTCTATGCGTGCGATGTGTCCAAGCCCATGGTCGAGTATGCCCGGTCGCGGGCTGTCGAGCAGGGTCTGCGCAATGTCGACTTTCATCATGCGGGTTTTCTTACGTATGCGCACGAAGGCGAACCCGTAAATGCGGTGGTATCGCAACTCGCGCTGCACCACATCCCCGATTTCTGGAAGGCCATCGCCTTGCACCGTATCGCCGCGACGCTCAAACCCGGCGGCCTGTTCTGGTTGAAAGATGTCGTGTTTGGGTTCGGCATAGACGATTACGAGGCGGTTTTCGAGGAGTCACGAGCAACGCTGCCGCCCGCGTTCCGCGAACCTTGGGTGGGGCACGTCAACCGCGAATTCAGCACGCAAGGATGGATCATGGAAGGTCTGCTCGAACGGGCCGGATTTGGCATCGAGTCTGCCGAAGAAGGCCCGCTTCTGGCCGTAAGCTACCTCTGCCGCAAGAAGCCCTGAGGCCCGATTTGCCAAGAGACACAAGAGCCCCGAAAGGGACGTAAGGCGCGCGAAGTTCCCTTGCGCGAAACGCCTGTCTTGAGGTGGCATGAGCATCTTGCTCATGAGATTACGCTGTATGTGACATGCCCGTCTCGGCCATGGTCATGCAAAGAGGGCGCGTTTGCGGTTCCATTCCGCAAACGCGCCCAGACCACCGCCGGCGTTACGTCGGTTTCAGTATCTCAAAAACGCGCCAATTCCTGCGCCGGACTCTTTGAGGCGGCTGCCCGCCTCTCCATGCAACACCTCCACTGTGCCGCCTTCGCGCGCGGCGTTCTCGACCAGCAGGTCGAGCAGGTTTTGCTCTGGCTCGATGCCTTCTCCCAAGTAATCTGTCAAACGTACGGCGGCGCCGCCGTTGGTCGGCACAGCGGTGCAGGTCTTGGCGGGCACATGCAGACCACGGGGATACACCAGCGTTCTCACCCGGCCTTCGACCGTTGCTTTGACGGTGTCCTCGACGCCTGTGGTGGCGAGGCCATTTTTCGCGGCGGCGGTCAACAGCTCTTCGGTAAGGGTCATTTCGTTTTCACGTTCAAAGCGTTCATCCACGCGCGCCACCTCAGCAAGAACGGCTTTCCTGCTGGCCTCGACGGGTAGCGAGGCCGTGCATGCTACCCGTTGTTTGAGCGGTTCGGGCAAGAGCCGCTCGAGTTCGGCAAGCGTGCGCGACGTTCCCGCCAGAATCAGGCGGTCAAATGGCTGTTTCCCGTGTAATTCCTTTACCTTATTTGCCACGTTCTTGAGGTGGTGTTTGGCATGTTCCTGGGCACTGCGTTGAAACCGCATTTGCGAGCCCATCTGGTCCTTGCCCGAGGCATCGAAGTGCCGCACATCTTCCTGTGCTTCGAGCGCCGTTTCGTGCTCGATTTCTCCCATGCACACGCTCACGATGCGTGCCTTGCCCCGGTCGGTGAGCACCACGGCATACCGGGGGTGTTTTTCCCGTGCTTCGAGAAATGGTCTGACAAAGGGCCTGTGCAGCCACCGGGCCTGATTTTCGATGGCGGTGCGGAGACCCCGCGCCCAAAAGAGTCCTGCAGCAGGTTCTGCAAACAGGACCAGGGTGCGGCCCGCAGGACGATAACTCTCGACATACTGCTTCACGCGGGCGGCGCAATCACGGAACTCCTCGCGCTCGTATGCATCGCCGATGCCGTTCTCGATTTCGCGGAGCATGTTCCGCAGTGGCACCTCGAACTCACGGTTCAGGTTTGATGCGCGCCCTTGGTCAACATTCAGATACACGCTGAGTACTTTGCGCCCCTCCTGTGGTTGGTGGTGAATCAGGGTATGCAGCTCGTCGTGTGAAATCATGAATGGCCCTCCTGGTTGGAAATGCGCCTCTATACAAACGCGGCAGGGCGCTAATCCCCGCCGCACACTCGACCGGGTAGGAATGTTTGTAGGTAGCCGTAACTGAGAAGAGACGTGATAGGTGTAGACACAGACCGTGCCGGGATGGCCCTCTCGTGGGTCCATCGGTGTATGGGCAGCCCTTGAGCTTTGTGATCGGAAGCTTCGCAGCCAGGATCATAATCTCATCCACCGAAAACGGTTCCGACACCCCTATGATACACCAAAAACGCCGCGCGTGGGGCACTTTTTTCGTTCAGGAACGAGAATCGGCATTTCTTCCGACAGTGTTGCATTATCGCGAACGGGAGCCGGGCAACGCGCGTGCCAAGATGCCGAAACGGCAAACGTTTGCAGAGTAAAGGCTTATCGCGCATATTTCACCAATTCAGGTGCGCCAGGAATCGCCCGACAAAGAGAGCCCCAAGGTCGTCCTCAGGCCGGATGTCCTCAGGCCGGATTGACCGGCCTCGCATTCCACGCTACCATGGCTGCCAATGCAAAGGCATGTGCATTCTGTCGTATGGACAGGGGGCAGGGAACCGGGGAGCAGCCATGGCAGCCACATCGCGGGAACTTGTGTATCAGGCGCTGAACTTTGACCGGCCGGAGCGCGCTCCACGCCATCTCTGGACGATGCCGTGGTCTGAGACGCGGTACACGCACGAGATTGCCGCGATTCTTGCCAATTTCCCGGGCGATATGGCTGGCGCCCCCGGCTATTGTGCCGAACTTCCTCCCACTGAGGGTGACCCCCATGAGGTTGGCTGGTTTCGCGACGAATGGGGCTGTTTGTTCAAAAACATTCAGGCCGGCGTCATTGGCGAAGTGAAGGATCCGCTCGTCAGAGACTGGGGGGCCGACACCGGAAAGGTCCATGTGCCTCGCGAGTGGCTCACCATCGATCGGGACCGGGTGAATCGTTTTTGTGCCGAGCGCAGCGAATTCATCACCGGCGGGTGCTGCCCGCGCCCTTTCGAGCAGTTGCAGTTCCTGCGCGGGACGGCCGAGCTTTATACGGACGTGCTCGCGCCGCCTCCAGACATGCTCTCTTTTGTGCGGGATATGCACGCGTTTTATTGCGAACTGCTCGAGGTTTGGGCCGCGACAGACGTTGACGGGCTGAATATCATGGATGACTGGGGCGGCCAGAACAGCCTGCTTATCGACCCGGCCGTATGGCGCGAGATCTTCAAACCCATGTACCGGGACTATATCGAGATTGCCCACGGGGCCGGTAAGAAGATGTTCATGCACACGGACGGGCACACCCTGTCCATCTTTCCCGACCTGATAGAACTGGGGCTCGATGCCATTAACGCGCAGATCTTCTGCATTGGGGTCGACAAGCTGGCCCCTTTTGCCGGGCAGATTACGTTCTGGGGCGAAATTGACCGCCAGCACCTCTTGCCGCATGGCACGCCCGAAGACATCGACCGTGCTGTCCGCACCGTGTACGAAACGCTCTGGCGCAACGGCGGGTGCATCGCCCAGTGCGAATTCGGCCCTGGGGCACGGCCCGAGAACGTACGCGAGGTGTTTGTTGCGTGGGATGCCCTGACCCTGAAGGAATGACGGCGAGATTACCCCTCGTTTGGTCGGGACAACTCCTGTTCGAGGTCCGAAAGGGCGCTTCGGGCTTCACGGGCGGTGTTGGCGAGAAACATGTCGTCGCAGGCGAAGGTCAGTAAGGTGAATCCGCGTTCGAGCCACCAGCGCGCTCCTGTAAGGGTAGCCACCG
>SLSB01000153.1 GCA_007130675.1 Candidatus Hydrogenedentota bacterium
AAACCCGCCGCCATTCCCGGCTCGGGATGGTCGGCATGTGTGGCTTCGAGAATCGCAGGCGCGAACAACACCTGCCCCGAAGGCTCCATGTGAGCCGCAGCCTTGAGACCGCCGCTGAACGGGAAACCGTCAATGGCCGCCACCGGGGTAAGGGTGATTTCAGTGGGCTGCGCAAGCGCATTCTCGGGTATGGTGAGAAGGTAGTGGACGCCGTCCGCGCCGATGGTCTCCAGCGAACCGCCGTCCCGCGAAATCACCCTGGAAACGCTATTATCACTGTCCAGAACAATCCCAACATCCAATGGCGGCAGAAAATCGCCGAGCCCCAGCGACACCACGAGATTGACCGCGCTGTTTGCAGCAACAGACGTCCCCGCGGCCGGAGCGTGGCCGATCACGCTGCCCTCGGGAGCCGTCGCATGGTGCTCGTGTGTTACTTCGCCTACGGACAATCCCGCATTCGCAATAGCGGTTTGCGCCGCCGCCTGCGTCTCGCCGACAACATCGGGCACTTCGACTTCAGTAACTGGCGTACCGTCGTTATCGTTGCCGTCATCGTTGCCATTATCACGAACTGGCGGGCAGCCTATGATGGCGGCTGATGCGAGAACAACGACGAGGACAAAAAGAAGATGGAAAAAGCGAGAAGTATTCATGGCCTGTATCTCCCGAGATTTGTATTCCCGCGCTGGCCCCTGCCTGCCCCCAACACAGACAGACACCAACACAGACCCATGAATTATGATCACTATAGCCCACTATAACGTATATGTCAACGGGCGGGCCGCCACATCCGCACGTAAGCGGAACCGTGTCGTGGAACTCGTGTTGTGTCCAATCATGGCCGCCTCAGATCCACTTGCAGCCGCTTGCGCATAGGTGGTTGTGACGCTTGACGATATTCCAACCGTCGTCAACGCGGAGAGAGGCCGTGTTGGCCCGCTTAACCCTCACACATCTGACGGAGGCCCGGAATCCGGTCACGACGTTCGTTGTGCAATACTCTCGAGTTCGGCCCAGCGCGCATAGAGTTCATGCACCCGGGCTTCGGCAGCGTCGAGTTCACGCAAGACCTGCTGCACCTCGTCGTTCGGCCCTTTGTAAAATGCGGGGGCGTTGATTTGACTCTGAAGGCGCGCAACCTCTTTTTCGGCAACGAGAATGGTCTCCTCGATGCTTTCGAGTTCACGCTTCTCGCGCCAAGTGAGACGCCGGGGCGCCTCTTTGCGCGATGCCGGGCGTTTCGGACGGTCGCGGACGGGTTCGGCAATATCAGATAGACGGGCCTTATCCTTCCGGTAACGCAGATAGTCCTCGTAGTTGCCCGCCAACATGACCACTTCGGCCCCGGTTTCAAATGCCGCGACATGGGTGCATATGCGATTCAGGAAATACCGGTCATGACTTACAATCAGAGCGCACCCTTGAAACGCGAGCACCATTTCCTCGAGCACGCGCAGGGTGGGCAGGTCGAGGTCGTTGGTGGGTTCGTCCAGCACCAAAAAATTACCGCCCGCCATGAGTTTCTTGGCAAGGTCGAGGCGGTTACGTTCTCCCCCGCTCAGATACTGCATTTCCATGTTCATTACACTGCGGTCGAACAGGAAGCGCTCGATATAGGCGGGGATGTGGATGCGTCTGCCGTTGACCTCGATATCGCGCACGCCATTCGAGAGGAACTGTAGCACGGTGCTCGACGGGTTGACGGCTTCATGGGTCTGGTCCACGTAAAGAAACTCGGTGGACTCGCCAATACGAACTTCACCTGCGTCGGGTTCGAGTGTGCCCATGAGTGCACGCAGCAAAGAAGTCTTACCGCAGCCGTTTGGGCCAATCACGCCGACCCGCATGTCTTTCTGCATGATCAGCGAGAAGTCGCGAAACAGGGGCTGTCCGCTGAGCGAAAGCGACACCTTATCGGCCTCGAGGATATGTTTGCCCAAACGGTTGGGGGACAGAATCTCGAAGGAAAGCGTATCCTGTTGCTGCGGGCCGTTCTGCGCATCCATTTCCTCAAACCGCTTGATACGCGCCTTTTGCTTGGTGGTGCGCGCCTTGGGACCCCGCAAGAGCCACACGAGTTCACGCCGGATAGCGGCCTGGCGATTGGCCTCGGTGCGCGCGGCATGCTCTTCCAATTGCGCCTTGCGTTCAAGAAATGATTCATAGTTGCCGTCGATTGCCAGAAGCCGCTGCTGCTCGAGTTCGACGATCCGCGTCACGACCCTGTCGAGAAAGTAGCGGTCATGCGTGACCAGCACGCAGCTCCCGGGATACCCCGCAAGAAAATCTTCGATCCATTGAGCGCTTTCCGCATCGATATGATTCGTCGGTTCATCGAGCAGCAATACATCAGGACGCCGGAGGATCGTGGCCGCCAACTGCAGCCGCCGGAGTTCTCCTCCGCTCAACGTGTCGAGCGGCCGGTCTTGCGGGGGCACGTTCAGCGCGGTTATGACGCGCTTTACCTCCGCGCCGCTGTTCCACCCTTCGCGCACGCGCAAGGTATGCTGAACCTGCTCGTATTTCGCCGCAATCTGGTCGTGTTGAGCGCCGCGCTCGCCGCCGCTTAACCGGCTGGCAAGCTGGTGGTGCTCTTCGAGCAGCGCGCGGATGTCTGCCACGGCATCGGCAAGCACCCCGCCAACGGTCTCGTACGATTCGCCGGGCGTTTCCTGTGACAACATGGCCACCCGCACGCCCTGGCGGCGGGTTACGCGGCCTTCTTCGGGGGTCTCGAGATCAGCAAGAATCTTGAGCAAAGTCGACTTGCCACAGCCATTGCGCCCGATGATTCCAATACGATCGCCCTCATGAATCGTAAGCGACACCGTATCGAGAATACGTTGCTTGCCGTAGCTCTTAGAAATCCCCTGCATACCGAGCAGAGGTTGGGGTAATCCGGCTGAGACCATATGATTTTCCAAGAAGCCGCTTCAGAAGCTCACAGTGCAACACGGCCGCTTGCAGTATTCCAACTCCAGTCGAGCGTTATGCCGCACGTTTAATTATCTCGACACGCGCGTGAGCTCATACTTGTATTCTCCCACATCTACGCCGAGGGGCCATCCGAGTCGCGAATGAATGTTGTGAGACATATCGAGCGTGTCTCCAACGCGCTGGTATACCCCCTTCAGGGTCGCCCTTCGGAGTTCTCGCATGTCGGTCGACGTTTCATTAACGCCCAGCTCGATCCTGTTCGGCGTCGTTCCCTGGTCCACGCGGTAGCTACCCTTTATCGTGGTGATATCGCCGCCGTTCTGGAAGATCTCGATCTCGAATTCACTGATCCCGAACACGACCATAACTTCGCGAGGAGCTTCGGCCTGAATCACTACCGTGCCCCCCCACGTTCCCACCAGGGCGGAGTCCTCACCCATCAGCGTGAATCTCGGTCCCGTTGGACATCCCGTCAACAGTACGACGGATGCCAAAGCTAAAAGTAACGTTGCTGAAAATCGCCGCATGAGAAGATCTCCCCTGTGTTGAGTTTCCGCGCCGTCCGTCAGACCTGTCTTGCCCCATTATAGCCAAAATCGCGTTTCGTGCGTCAAAGGGCGCCGCTGCCGGGTCAAGGAAGGCCCCACGTTGGCAATAGGGCGCAGCCCATAGCCTCTGACCCTTGAAAAGCAGTCGAGAAGGGTTTTTGCACATTAAAGTGCCATTTCGCAACGGTTTGGGAATGTGATCCTGGCTCACCTTTCTGGTGAGGAATGGAGCGTCTTTCTACCGCGTGACAACTGCGCGGCAGAAGCCGTCGGGATGGCTCGAAAACGCGCGTTACCCCGCGAGGAAATGTAGCGTCCGGCCTTGTGCCGGACGTCTGGCGGACCGGACGTCCGGCACAAGGCCGGACGCTACAGGGGGAACGCATACCGTAATCGGCTATGACGAGAACTCTATCTTTCCGGGGCATGGACAATTGCTCTCAGGATGAAAGAGCAGGTTTTCCTGCCCGCCTCGAGTTCATAGGGGAAGGAGCTTCGCAAGAGCCTCTTCAACTGCTTTTTCAAGGGTGAAAACCGGCCGAACTGTCGGGCGTATGCCAAGCCAACTCTTGGCGGGCGCGCGGCAAGATGCTGCGTCTACATTATGGCAAGCCGGCGCTTGGGGCGTCCGGGTGGAGTCTCCGCTGGCCGTCAGGGCAGCTCGAGGGTGGCGTCGGTCACCGCGCCTTCCGAGGCGGAGTTGACGAGACGGGCATATTTCGCGAGCAGGCCGCGTCTGTAGCGAGGTTTCGGTGCCCTCCATGCCTTCAAGCGCGCGTCTATCTCACTCTTCGGGATATCGAGGGTAAGGCGGCG
>SLSB01000401.1 GCA_007130675.1 Candidatus Hydrogenedentota bacterium
ATGACCGCGTTGCATCCATGACCTACGCGGGCCATGGCACCCAACCCTGGCCTCTCGACCGCCACCGCGCCGCGCCATTGCGCGTCGAATTTGATCATGGTACGGCGGAATCGGGGATTCACCGTGCCAGGCTCATCAACGCGTACAGTGAATCCTTCGACGCCTGCCGCATCGACTGGGTGCTGCCCAAGGGACGTTATGAGGTGAGCGGAGGGACACTCCACCATTCCTGGGACAGTGACGACGGCGAATGGACCGTGCTCACGGTCAGAACCGGCGCTCCCGCGAATGAGATTCAAGCACTCGAAGCCGAGCAGATTGAATGACGGCTCGGCGGCCACTGAAATACGGCCCAGTCCGCGCCTCGGCATTTATTGCGATGATATGAATACGAGTCAGCAGTGTTTCTTGCTGTCTTTCGCGCGCTTGACACGCGTGTTTGCGCACGGGAACAGCAGTTGGCATAATCGCTTAGGCGACAGGGACACATCAACGCGGTTTTTTTCAGACACCATGACCGATATGCGCGCAACTCGAGAAGAACTACGCCACCCACACAATGAAGGCCGAGGAGCGGGCAGCGTTTCGCGCCGGACATTTCTGGGTAGCGCAGCAGCATCGCTTGGAACGCTCCTGGTGTCATGCGGGCGCAAGACCCCCTCTGATGCACGCCCCAATGTGGTGCTCATCATCGTGGATGCGCTGCGATATGACCGTATCGAGGCCGAACGCAATGGTATTGCGGTCATGCCTGCCCTGCGTGAATTCCATTCCCGAGCGCGGTGGTTTGCCAACGCCGCGGTGGCCTCCAGTTGGACGAAGCCATCCATGGTGTCGATGTTTACCTCGCTGCATATGCCCGCGCACGGTGTCGAATATAGTTCAACCGCGAAAGAGATTCCCGTGGCGCGGCGGTTTGTGCCCACAGCGCTTAAGCTGCTTCCGGAGTATCTCGAGGAGGCGGGTTACTTCACCATGGGCGTTCAGACCAACCCACACCTGACCGATGAAATGGGGTTCGGACAAGGCATGCAGGATTACCGGTACCTTCCCCTGAGCCCCGCGCACCGTGTCACCCGGGAGACCAATGCGCTGCTCGATGCCCACGGCAAGGACGGGCCGTTCTTTCTTTATGTGCACTACATCGACCCACATGAACCCTATTGGCCGCCGGACAGATACAAGCAGCTTCTAGGTGCGGAGGATGGTGTTGCACATGACGCACTATCTCGAGTGACCCCGGATGCATTCAGGGAGTACTTTCATGATGATCGGGCATATCAGACAGGCTGGAAGCAGGAGCGCGATATTGAACCTCTGACCGCCGTGGAGAGAGAGGTTATCCGCGCGTATTATGATGGCGAGACCCGCTACGCCGACGACGAACTCGCCACACTGTTGCAAGCCATCGAACGCGATTTTCCGAACACGCTTTTCTGTATTACGTCGGACCACGGTGAAGAATTCTGGGAACATGGCAGCACGGGGCACGGGCATACGCTTTATGAGGAACTGCTGCATGTGCCGTTGGCAATTGGCGGTCCGGGTATCGAACCCGGCATCACGAGCGCGCCGGCCCTCGGGGTCGACATTGTGCCCACCATCGCAGCCTATGTCGGTATCCCGCCTTCCGATATCTGGCAAGGGCGCAATCTGTTGGAGGAACCCAACGCCGCGGACCGGCCCGTTTTCGCGCACACACGGGGGGCGCTTCCGGTCGAATTGGTGGACTTGGATGCGGTGCGCCGCGGTTTCTGGAAACTCGTGGTAGATCGGCGCAGCGGCGAAAAAAGGCTATTCGATATCGAGCAAGACCCCCTCGAACAGCAAGATGTCTTGCGAGCAAACGTTGAGATTGCCGATGCGTTGGGTAACACCCTTGGGGCGCATTACGAGGAATGCCACGCTCTACACAGTCGGTTGGAGATTTCTGACGACAGCCAGCCCAAGGAACTGTCAGACGAGATACTCGAGCAGATGAGAGACTTAGGCTACCTGCAATAGGTAGCCTCGCACGCCTGCATGTCTGCAAGAATCAATTGTCCGGCACGAATCTGAACGAATACAGGTCGCATTCGGTCATGACAAAACGCAGGCGGACGGGTGCCCCCGCATAAGCCTGCAAATCCGGGTTGTCTTGCCACGCGATGACGCCCTCGATGGTGTCGCCGATGGCCACGGCGCAGTCCTCGAGGCGGAAACCGGGGATGGGTGTCCCGTCGGCTTCCTGGAGCTCAACGCGCAGGTTTCCCGCAGCCGACGTGCTGTAGTTCACCACGAGGGCCGCACCTTCGAAACGCACCGGGCGGGTGATCAATTCGCCCTCATCCGCGCCCGCGCGCACCGAGACAAATCCGTCGGTCCGCAACGCGTAGCGGTGGCCGCTTCGCGCGTGGTAGATGGACATCTCGGCCTCGCCGGTGGGCACCACGTTCAGGGCCACATAGTTCGAGCGGTTGCCCCACCGCTCGGGATCGAGGCCCGGCCAGATGAACCCCTCGGTGAACAGCCGGTCGTATGACGTGCTGCCCGCGCGCGAAGCCATAAAGAGGATGTCGGTCGAGCCAAGCATCGCGCGCGTTTCCTCGGCGCCGACCCGGCCCGCGATGTACCGGGTGGGCAGGGCGACGTAGAGGTGCGGCGCGCGGAAATACGGATGCGTCTGGCTGGTGTAGAGGTGTTCGCCGGGGACATTCGGGTCCATGGCAACCGGCTCGCCCCAATTCCGAAAATCGGGCGAGGTCACGCGCGAGATGGTGCGCAATCGTCCGTGCGGGGTCTCCCACGTGCGGAAATAGCAGACGTACTGTTGTTCGGCTTCCGACCAAAACGCCACGTTCTGCGAGTCAAAGGCGTGGTGCCACGCCGGGTCATACGGGATGACCGCCTCTTCGCCGGCTTTCTCCCAGACGATGCCATCGGCAGAGTAGAACGCGTGCAACCCCTCGGCACGCTCATCGCGCTGGCGCCCGGGATGGCCCGCCAGCGCCTTGAAGCGTTCGCCCGGGTCCACGCCGGGCCGTGTGTCCAGAAATGGCGAAAAATTGTGACTGAACGGGGGCATGCCCGCCAGGATCACGTTGTTCTCAGTGGTCCCGTCGACCTCGTACAAGCCGAGCGACGGGAACGCCCATTCATGCCCGTCACGGCTCTCCGCGTAACAGGTGATCTCGCCGGGATGACCGCTGTAATCGCTGGGGCCGGTGTAGCCGGGAGCGACGTCGCGGTAATATCCCCGATAGAGATCGCCGTCCTTGATTACCGTGGCATAGCTGCCAATCAGCGGCGATTCCGGCAGAGGCGCCGCATGCGGATGATGAAGCCGGTAGTCGATATTCTCGAGCGAGTCGACGAGAAGATCATCCACAAACAGCTCGAGCCGAGAACCAATATCAATGACCTCCGGCGGAGCGGATTCCTCTGCCAACGCCAGACCTGGAAACAACGCCGTCAATGCGAGAGCGAAGATTAGGAGGGGTTCAGTCATGCGATACTTCACGGTGTGTTTTCTCCTTTCGCGCGGTGGCGGTTCACCTTCGAGGTGGCATGGGCATCTTGCCCATGATGTCTGCTCCCTCCGCGCGAGGTGGCTCGCACAATCGGGGCAGCGTTCAGCCGCAACAGACCGGAGAACCGCAGCCTCATCGTGGGTAGACTGCCAAACGAAGGAAGATGAGTCAACCAGTGGCATCTACGTTTCGTTCCCACATATCATTTCCGGGAAAGTAGACGCGGCATCTTGCCGCGCTTTTTCGCAGACAGGGTTCTGCGTTCTCCTCTGCTGATCTTGTTTCGGCGGGCGGCGCTCTGGATTCCGATAGGCCCCACACACGGTCCCGTGTGACTTACAATCCTTCCTCGATCTGGCGCTTCTCGAGGGCGAGTACGCGGTCGCGGTACTCGGCGGCGCGCTCGAACTCCATATTGTCAGCCGCCTGCTTCATTTTCTTGCGCAGCTCGCGGATGGTCTTGTGGATATCGAACGACGGTGCATACAGCTCGGGTTCTTCGGCGGCCTTCGGTACGGTCACGTAATCGCGCTCGTAAATACTGGCCATCACCTGCGAAATGGCCTTCTTGACCGAGCGCGGTGTTATCTTGTGCTTCTTGTTGTAGGCGTGCTGCAACTCGCGGCGGCGGTTCATCTCGCCGATTGCCCGGTCCATCGAACCGGTCATATTGTCCGCATACATCACGACCCGCCCGTTGACGTTTCGCGCGGCGCGGCCGCAGGTCTGAATGAGGCTGCGCTCCGAGCGCAAATACCCTTCCTTGTCGGCGTCCAATACAGCGACC
>SLSB01000182.1 GCA_007130675.1 Candidatus Hydrogenedentota bacterium
AGACCTTTACCGAAATAGCGGCAGGCGGCAAGCGCACTGTTTACGCCGTCTTCGTGAAAACCGTAGCCCCAATAAGCGCCGCAATAATGGGTCCGGTTGACTCCGCTTATCTCCGCGTGCCGCTTCTGGGCGCACAGTCCTTCGCTCGTGAACAAAGGATGGTAGTACTCGTAGGAATCGAGGATCCGTTCGGGATTAATGGTGTCACGCCGGTTCAAAGTGACACAGAAGGTGTCGGACGCCTTAATGCTTTGTAGGATGTTCATATTGTAGGTCACCATCGGGCGGTCCTGGTCTTGACTCGTAAAATGATAGTTCCAGCTTGCCCATGCGCGGCGATTGCGCGGAAGCAAGCCGATGTCCGTATGCAAGACCGTGTCGTTTACCCGATATGGAATCGCACCCAGTATTTCCCGTTCTCGTTCGCTGGGGTCCGCGAGCATGCGTCGGGCCTGATCGCTGTGGGCAGCAATGACCACATGATCAAAGCGTTCTTCGTCTCCAGGGGCTGACTTAACCAGCACCCCGTTTTCCACACGCCGTATCTGATCCACGGGGGTGTTGAGGCGAATCCGTTCCCGATACCGCTGCGTGAGCTTGGCCACGTACTGGCTCGACCCGCCGTCAACCACGCGCCACTGCGGCCGATGCCAAACGTTGAGCAGCCCGTGATGCTTGAAAAACCGCAGATAGTGGCGCGCCGGAAACTGCTCGACCGCGCCCGGCTCTGAAGACCAGATGGCCGACATCATCGGCAACAAGAACTTGTTGCGAAACAATTCCGAGTATCCGAACCGGCCGAGGAACTCCTCCATGGAGGACACATGGTCTTCCTGCGTTAGGAAACGCTTCCCCTCGCGAAAAAAGCGCAGAGTATCAAACACCATCCGGTAAAACTCAGGCCGCCAAAGATTGCGCCGCTGAGCAAAAAGCGTGTTGAGGGACGTGCCTGCGTATTCCAGCCCGGTTTCCTCACACCGAACACTGAAACTCATCACACTGGGTTTGGAGCGCACCCCCAGGCGCTGAAGAAGCGTGATGAAATTCGGATAGGTCCAATCGTTGAACACGATGAACCCCGTATCCACCGCATACCTTTGTCGCCCAAGCTCCACATCGATCGTATGTGTGTGCCCGCCGATATAGTCGTTGGCTTCGAAGACGGTTACCTCGTGATCCTCGGCCAGCAAATAAGCCGAGACCATACCTGATATCCCCGCACCCACTACTGCAATTCGCACTCAGAACGCCCCCAACTGTTCATTCCATCGGTCCAAATGAGGCACACACACAACGATACCTTAACCGCATAATAATGGCTTGATCAAACCGCGAGAAGATATCCCGAATCGCAGGCAAAGCACTGGTGAAGTTAGGGCCAACCCATTTGTGCGCTCGGGCTGTCGGATTTCAGCGCGAACGGCGCTCCGAACGGGAGCTGGACAGCCCCATTTACGGCCGCCGCAAGCGAACCTCGCCACATCGGATGACTTGCTATGTACGCAAAATTATGATATACTTCTTCCACTACGAACGTGAGGTACAAATTATGAGAGAAAGCCTCTCGGGACAGCAACTGGACCAGATCTTCAGGCTGCTTGGCGGCAGGCTGACGAGAAATGAAGCCCCATCCGTTGGGATCGTGGTTTGCGGCGGGGTGCCTTGATCGTGACCGGTCTGTCGTCGCGAACGACAACTGACATGGATATCGTCGCTTTGATGGACGATTCCCGACGCTTGGTGACCCCTGTCCCGTTGCCGGAATGGCTGCTTCAGGCCGCTGAAGAGGTCTCGGAAACGATGGAACTGCCTGAAGACTGGCTCAACAATGGCCCCAGCCGGGACGAAGGCGGCCTGTTCCAAATGGGTCTTCCGGATGGTTTTCAGGCGAGGCTACATGCCCGGGAGTACGGCGACCGCCTGGCGGTGTACTTTGTTGACAGGATTGACCCGATTCATTTCAAACGCTACGCGGCGGTTGATCGGGGCGGCTATCATATCAGCGACCTCGAGTCGTTGCGTCCAACAGACGAGGAGCTATTGCAAGCCGCGCGTTGGACACTCACTCACGATGTGTCACCCGGATTCAGTTCGTTACTCAAACGTCTGCTTGAGGCCCTTGGACATGAAGACGTCGCTTCAGCACTTTAGGAACGACTACTTGGAGATACTCCTGGGTTTCCTATGGCGGGAATGGACCGCCCTGGGTGTTGCCGGCCAAGAACGAGGTGGGCTCCGGCATGTCGTTGATCCCGAGGCACTGCTCCTATTCACGTGCTCCCTCGGCCGCTATGACCAACGCCTTTTTGACGAGGTGTTGGATTGGCTGACTAAGAACGGGCGATTCTTGAACGTCCAGCGCATGAAGAACATCCTCGGCAAAGAAGACTTTGGCGGCGGAAAAGTCTTGAGCGCAGTTGCCGATTGGCTTTCAGAGCAAAGCGACCCCCAGAAATGGCGGCTGCTCGCCAGAATCGGGGGCCATACAAGCGAACTGCAATCTCTGTTCTACCTCCCAGACGGGCGTCCGCTGCCGCAAACGTCAGATTCGGATGCGGTCTTTCGCAAGCACAAACTCACGCGAAACCCGATCACACTTCGTGGTTACGCTCAGGCATTCGCGTCAGATGCGACGCCCTGTCTATTTCTGAGGATGCGGGCCCTCTTTGGCCTGAATGCGCGGAGTGACGTTCTGACTTATCTTGCCCTGAACAAAACTGGCCATCCGCGCCAAGTGGCGCGTGAACTCTACTACTCGCAGAAGGCCATCCACGACGTCATGACGGATATGGCGTGCTCCGGTGTAGTCCTTTCTTCCCGGGGTGCCCGCGAGCGTACGTTTCGCATCGACCCCGATGCCCTACCATTTCTGACGGGCAAAATTGAAGTATCGGGTTGGATCAACTGGCCGATTCTACTATCCTCAGCCGAAGCTGTTTGGCGCTTGACCGAAGAATTGTGTTCTGCCGACCTCGACTCCCTCGTGCAATCCTCGGAGGTCACACTCGCGATGAAACCCTTGTTGGAACGCCTCGCCCGAACCCGCTGGGCACCTGCGATTCCAAACCGCAGACCTGGAGAGGTTCTAGCACAACTGGAGGCATTCACAGACGCTTTCGAAGCCATTACGGCCTAGACGAATAGCCTCTTCCGGAGACCGATTTCGCGATTGGTTTCCACTTTGCATGTGGCGGAGGAACCGGAGAGACGGTCGGTCGAGGATTTCCGCACGCAACATAAAACACGCAGAATCACTGGGGGCGGGCAGGTCCGAATGGAGCATCAACAGAGCATAGAATGCGCATAACGCCGGACCACCTATCGGGCCATTCGCGTTAGAACCTATAATACGGGTTGCGTGACTGCAGAGCCCTTCGAAGCGGGTATAGAGCTGGCGCGCCCTTTGGTATAAACGACTGCAATTAAAAGATTTAATGGTGGAGGCGGCGGGAATCGAACCCGCGTCCGAAGGCGCTTTCACATGGGCGTCTACGTGCGTAGCCTGTCGTTTGGTGATTCGCCCGCCGGAACCGCCTCAGGCGGGCTGTTCCGGGTCGCTAGGCGGAATCGTTACTCGCCTTCCGGACGTTCCGCCGGCGTCCGGGGACGAGGCCCGCTGTCGTCGCCTTAGCCACCTAGCAGGCGGTCAGTGGTAAGACGGACAACATTAAGCTGCCATTGCCAATGGTTCGTTGGCAGTTGAAAAGTGATCGGCTTTTTACGAGGCCAACCGATCAACCTCGGCACGCAACCCACGCTTCTTCCGCCCTCGTCGAAACCTTGTCGCCCCCATGCAGAGAGTTACCGGTCCAACGAAACACAACAGAGCGTGTTACACCCAATTGTACCATATGGTGGCCAATCCGCGCCAAAGGGGCAGCACGGTTGGAAGAGTAGTGGGAAGACCTCGTGGTCCAGACCCACAAATCGGACGCAGGCCCAGCATAGAAGTGGACAATCTCCGCGCTGGAGGGCCTCTCTCTCAGGGCCGCTCTCTGGATTTGCGGGGCGGGTTGGGGTGATGGTATACTCGCGTTTCGTTTTGAAGGCTGTTTTCCAGTATTTGGGGAAGTTTGGGAAAAGCCCGCGTAACATCCTTGGAAAACGGCGGCAATTCACGGATTTCACAGTAACCTGAACATAGATAGGAGATCAGTACCATGCCACTCGTGCCAATGCGTCAGATTCTGGATGAGGCCGCCAAGGGCGGATACGGTGTGGGCGCCTTCAACGTCAACAATATGGAGCAAATCCAGGCGATTATGGAGGCGGCCAACGAAAC
>SLSB01000294.1 GCA_007130675.1 Candidatus Hydrogenedentota bacterium
CGCTGCCCGATGCGCCGTGGACCCGGTCCGAGACACTGCGGTATTCGCTGCGTGAACTTGCGCCGCATCTGGACACAAAGACCCTGTTTGCCCTGAACTGGAAGTTTGGCGGGACGGCGTCGCGCGAAAAGCGCGGCGAAACCGCCGAAAAACTTGGGGCGCTGCTCGAGGAATGGCTTGACCAGGCCGAGCAGGAGGGATGGGTCGTGCCGCAGGGGGCCTTCGGTATCTATCCGTGCCAGTCGGACGGAGACGAGGTGATTGTGTATGATCCCGAGGAACTGGGCACGGAACTCTGCCGCTTCGGGTTTACCCGGGTGATCGGGTCGCGGCGCAACGATACGATCTGCGCGGCCCAGTACTTCTACCCGCGCGAATCGGGCATGTTCGACGCGATCGGCGTGCAACTCACCACCAGCGGCGCGCAAGTGGACACGCAACTGGCGGCCTTCCGGGAACAGGGGGATTCCGAGGCGGTCTTGTATCTCCAGGGGTTGTCGGATCGCGTGGCCGAGGACATGGCCGACCGCGTGCACGCCCTGCTGCGCGAACGCATGAACGCGCTGCCCGATCAGGGTATTCGCTGGTCGCCCGGATATCCGGCCATGGCCGACTCGAAATACAACAAGACTATCTTGGACCTGCTGGATGCAACCAGACACCTGGGCGTGTGCATTACCGAAGCGGGCGAGTTCTCTCCGACAGGTACGACCGCCGCCGTCGTCTGTTTTCACCCAGACGCGCGATACACGTGACCCCGAAGAGGGCAGTTCAAAGGGACTGAAACGTGCTTTTGCGCAGCATAAGGAAGCAAGACAAACGGTGTTCCACGCAATGGTCTAAAGTGCCTGAGGTGGCATGGCCTTCCAGGCCATGATCATGGGCAAGATGCCCATGCCACTTCTTGTTTCTCGTCTCTTGCGCCTTGGCGTGAGGCCTATGGCACACACATGTTGGGCAATTCCAATGGACCTTGCAGGTCAACTCTGGACGACTACAAACTCGGTTTCGAGCGTTTCGCCGGTCACGTGGAACAGGCGATACCCCTTCTCGGGGGTGTTGTCGTGATTGTCCCGCGTGGTCGAGCAGCAGGCTGTGGTGGTAAACAGGACGCCCTCGTGTTCCTCGACCTGATTGCCGTGATAATGCCCGGCCGCGACCAGTTTCAGGTTGTGCTCCGAGAACATGGCCAGGATTTCGTCGGCATTCTTGACGCGGTACGCCTTGGTATTGGGGTTAAAGGGGTGATGCGCCAGCAGGGCGATCGGCCGCTCGCGGTTCGCCCGGCCGAGGACCTTCCCGAGCCACTCGAGCTCGGCGGGCTGTACCAGCACGTCGCTCTTGTCTTCCTCACACGAGTTGAGGCCGATAAACAGCCAGCCCCGCGTGTTTTCGGTCCAATGCGGCGCACCAAACGCCAGCCGGTAGTTGCCGAAGATGTCTTTTGCGGGCATGTAGACATCGTGGTTCCCAGGTACGGCGAAGTAGGGTTTATCGAGTTGGTCGAAAGCCACTTTTGCCAGGTTTAACTCCTGGTAGCGTCCGTCCGTGGCAATATCGCCGAGTATCACCGTGAACTGCACCCGCTCATCTGCATTAATGCTCCTGACGGCGTGGTTGACAATGGCCGCGCTCCGCGTGTCGAGCACATGCGTGTCGTTAATTGCCGCGAACGTGAAATCGCGGCTGCCAAAACCAGGTCTGAGACGCCCGAGATTAACATCGGGCGTTACCTGCTTGACCCTCGCGCACGAGGCCAGCCCGAGCGCTCCCGAAAGTCCCAAGAAGTGTCTGCGCGTTATCTTCATGTACGAAGTCCTTCAATCCGGGCACGTCAATCATGCCCTGGGTATGTTGCTGCGCCTTGTTCACCGTGAATGCCGCACCCGCCTATTGTTTCTGTCCATGCAACGCGAAGTCAACCGCCGCCCGCGCTGCCGCCAGCTCTGCCGGACAAGGTGATTCGCTCGGGGGTGCTTCGCGCCGGATGGTCCTTGCAATCGACTCGGGGTTGATTGAACACACATGCATGGCCAGCGGATTGTCTGACGTAGGCGGGGCGCATCTTCTGCTATGATGTCACGAGGGAGCGCGAGGGTCTTGTCAGTCGGCCGGGAGGACGGTATGCAGAACAATGCGGCAATTGAGGCAGCGCTGAAGAACCTGATGGCCAACCAGAGTCTCGCCGTGCTTGCGACCCACGACGGGGGCCAACCGCACGGCAGCCTTGTGGCGTTCGTGGTGGCGGATGATTTGAGGGATCTGGCCTTCGCGACCAGCCGCGCCACGCGCAAGTTCGCCAATCTGTCGAAAGACGCCCGGGTCGCCCTTGTTATCGACAACAGAACAAACCAAGTGGCTGATTTCCAGCAGGCAATCGCCGCCACCATTTGGGGCATGGCATCGGAAATCAGCGCTGACGAGCAGGCATTTTGGGAAGAGCGATATCTTCAGCGACATCCGTACCTTCGCGAATTCGTGCAATCGCCGACCTGTGCCTTGGTGAAGGTTCACGTCGAGAAATATAGTTTGGTCGAACGCTTCCAGAATGTCGTGGAAGTCCGGTTTGAATCATGATGTATGCCTGTCGAATCTCGGAGATTGCAGGCACGAGTGCAACCGTTCTGGGAGGCAAGGCATACTCGCTGGCCAAGATGATTCAGGCCGGTCTGCGCGTTCCCGACGGCCTGTGCATCCCCATTCAGGTTTACCAGCAATACATGAGTTCGACAGGGCTGCTTGATCGGATCGTGGTGACCTTGTTTCGCAAACGATTCGAAGACATGCGCTGGGAAGAGATATGGGACGTTTCGCTCCGTGTCAGAAACCTTTTTCTTGTGACCCCGTTGCCTCGAGATCTGCACGACGCCCTGCTCGAGGATATCACCGATACGTTGAGCGGAAAAGCCGTGGTGGTGCGCTCCTCGGCTCCGGGAGAGGATGATACGGCTACATCGTTCGCGGGGTTGCATGACTCCTTCGTCAATATTGTTGGACCCGAGGCGATACTTGAACATGTTCGGCTGGTGTGGGCGTCTCTCTGGTCGGACCGGGCGCTCCTGTACCGGCAGGAGATCGGGCTGGATATCCAACACAGCGCGATGGCGGTTCTGGTTCAGGAAATGGCCGCCGGAGAACGCTCCGGCATTGCATTCACACAGGACCCCAGCGACCCTTCCCGGGGTGTTGTCGAGGCGGTACACGGGTTGAACCAGGGATTGGTTGACGGAAGTATCGAACCTGATCGCTGGCTCATCGACAGGGAATCAGGAGGAGTTCTGAGCCATCACGGTGCGCAAAGAAGCCAGGCCGTGCTTCCTGCGGCCGAAGGCATTCAGGTGGCGCCTCTGTCGGACAGCGAATCCAGCCAGCCTCCGCTGAATCTCGAGCAGGTCGGCCACGTATTCGACAAGGCGCTCGAGCTTGAAACCCTCATGAATGCCCCGCAGGATGTGGAATGGACCTTCCAGAAGGAGGCCCTCTTCATACTTCAGGCCCGCCCGATTACGCGTCTCAACACGGACGATCAAGAGGATGTGCGCAGGTGGTATCTAAGTCTCACGCGAAGTTTTGACAACTTGAAGGCGCTGCGGCTTCGCATCGAGGGGGAGCGTATCCCGGCAATGGAGCAAGAAGCCAACACCTGGGCGGATTTTGCCCTTTCTTCCCTGTCGGATGAGGCGCTTGCCGATGAAATCGAGAGGCGGCTTAACCGGGAAGCATATTGGGAGGGAATATACAAAGAAGATTTCATCCCCTTTGCGCACGGGATGCGGCTTTTCGGGCAGTTCTACAACGACCTCTTGCGTCCTGCCGACCCCTACGAGTTCATGGACCTGCTCGCGGGCGCCGAGCTACTGAGCACACGAAGGAACCTCTTGATGAAGAAGCTGGCAGAGACGCTTCGCGAGGACCCACAGCTGGCCAAATCAATACGCTCCGATGTGCGGGCCGCCGATGAGGGCGCGTTTGGTTCGCTGTTGGAGCAATTGCTTGCCGAGTTCGGTGACACATCATGGGGAGATGCCCGCTTGGCGCACGACCGTGAGGCCGTCGTCAGGCTGTTGCTGGAGATGGCAAAGAAGGCGCCTGATTGCGATGCCGGCGCCCATGCCGACAAGGCAGAGAAAATACGCCGCTTCCTGGCTTCGGTCGAGACAGACAAAAGGCCCTTCGCCGCGGATCTGCTTGAACTGGGTCAAGCGAGCTATCGGCTGCGAGATAACGACAATGTCTATCTCGGAAGGATCAAGGGTCAGGTGCTCAACGCCATTGC
>SLSB01000181.1 GCA_007130675.1 Candidatus Hydrogenedentota bacterium
ACTAGGTGTCTTCCTTTCGTGATAGGCATTTGGGGACTCACGCTTACAAAGCAGCGACTGGTCGGAGGCCCCGCCTCATGCTGCGTTTGCCATCCTGCTCATCGCAATGGATGTCTTTGACGCGCAGATGCATAATGGCCAACGTGCGCGCGCGGCAGCGTCTTTGCAACGGTGGTCTGCTGCATTGACCGCTTGGCATTTTAGTTGATCTGAGATGCCTGAGAAAGGCAGATCTCGCTCAACCCAACAGGTGGGGCATTTGCCGATGGTGGTGCTCCGGTGCGCTGGTGTATACTCCACTCATTATCCGTTGCGGCGCCTTGGGCTGCGGAGCTGCACTTTTTCGGCCAAGCCAACGTCAACCGAACCCAATGGAGCATTCTTGTCATGAAGCGATTACCGTCACGCCTGGCTCTGGTAGCTTTCGCCGTGTGTTTGGGTGCCGCGACGCTGTGTGGAGCGGAAGAAATGACCCGTCTGGCGCCCGAGGACTTTGTGATTCTTCCCTGGGCGCGCCCTTCGGACGATCCCGAGGCTCTTGCACTCATGTACGAATGCGGCTTCAATCTGGCGGGCCTTGTCAAACCGGAGACTCTCGATGCCGTGGCTGCCGCGGGCCTCAAAGGCATTGTGCGCAGCGCCGGCGTCCACGTGAGCGACGCGGTGGCGGAACTCGATGACGCTGAAATCGAACAGCGTGTCACGGAACTGGTTGCGCAGGTGGCCGATCATGAGGCGGCATTCGGATATTTTCTGCGCGACGAACCCAGTGCGGATCCGTTTCCGGGGCTGGGGAAATGGGTGGAGGCGTTCCGTAGAGCGGACCCTGACCGTCCGGCCTTGATTAACCTGTTTCCGAATTACGCCACGCCAGAGCAATTGGCTGCGCCCACCTACGAGGACTACCTTGAATCGTACATTGCCATGGTGAATCCCGCGTTTATTTGCTACGACCATTATGCGCTTATGGAGGACGGCTCGCTGCGCGCTGGGTACTTCGCCAATCTCGAGATCGTGCGCAGGGTCGCATTGGAGCACGATTTGCCGTTCTACAACGTCGTTCTTTCCGCCGGGCTTCTGAACTATGCGGAACCGAGTCCGGCGGGGTTTCGGTTTCAGTTGTACACGACGCTGGCGTACGGGGCGCGCGGCATTGGCTATTTCGAGTATTTTACCCGCGCGACGGGCAACTTCCGTCTTGGGCCTATCGATCAGTTCGGCCATAAGACGCCGACTTGGGACATGTTGCGCAACGTGAATCTTCAGCTCCACGCGCTCGGTCCAACCTACCTGACGCTGCGAAGCATCAACGTGTTTCATTACCCCAACGTGCCCGAAGGAAGTTCGGGCATCGAGACCACTTACTTTCTCGATGAGCTGAGAGGGGGCGATCTACTGGTAGGGGAGTTCGAGGCCGAGGACGGCCGGCCTTTCGTCATGATCGTCAACAAAGACCTGCATCGCTCGACGCCTTTCGTGGTCGTGGCGAAAACGCAGGGAGGCATTGAGTTTGTCGATGCCTATTCCGGGCAGATGCGCCGCTGGAGCGGAGAAAACAACTGGCTGGCGCCTGGTCAAGGTATGTTGCTTGGCCTGCCTCGCCCTTGAATGTCAGACATAACCTCCGTGTCGAGATTCGTTGGCCATGTTTTGATGTTGAATTGCCGGGCCAGCGCGAGTATTGTCTGCGGTCACAGGAGGGCTCGGGGAAATTGTTGAGGGGTTTCCGCATTCACTCGTGGAGGGAGAGCCATGGCGCAGGCAGTCGAGTACCGGTTCAGCGAGTTTCTGCGTATCGAGAACATTGTTTATCCGCTTCAGGCTAGAGCGTGGCAGGAGGCTGTGGTTGAGCTTGCCCGTCTTCTCAGCACGAACGCGGACGGGTTTGATTGCGATGCAGTGATTGAGGCATGCATCGAGCGCGAGATGGCCAGTTCGACGGTGCTTGCGCCGGGCCTTGCGCTTCCGCACGCACGCGTGGAAGACCTCGACCAGGTGCTCGTGGCCGTGGGGTTTTCGCCGCAGGGCATCCCGTTCTCATCGGATGCCCGCGGCGAGGTGAGCGTTGTCATACTGATTCTAACGCCCAAGTCCAACCCGGGCCTGTATCTGCAAGTGCTGGCGGCGCTGACGCGCGAGGTGGGCGCGCCGGGCGCGATGGACAAGCTGCTTGCCGCAGCCAGCGCACAGGACGTCTACCATTTTTTCCGGGAGAAAGATGTTGCCCTGCCGCCTTATCTGAAGGCGCGCAACCTGATGGAACCTCACCCGGTGACACTGCTGGAGAGCGACAGCCTCAAGACTGCCATTGACCGGTTCTGCACCCATCACGCCCATGACATACCGGTTGTGGACGAGGAGCGCGACCTGCGCGGCGTTGTGGCGCTCGAGACGCTGCTGCGCCTTTCATTGCCCCAGCATCTATTGTGGATGCACGATCTTTCTCCGATCCTGCTGTTCGAACCCTTCTCGGACATGTTGCGCCGCGACGAGGAGAGCCGGGTCGCCGATTTCATGGAAGACAACTATGTGAGTGTTAACGGGGATGTCCCCGCGATTCAGCTTGCCAAGGTGTTCCTGACGGAACAGGTCCGCCAGATTCTTGTGCTCGATGGGCGGAAGCTGATTGGCGTGGTAGACATAGCCTCGTTTGTGGCCAAGGTGCTCTGGGCGTAGCCGAAACGCCTAAGGAATTCAGACGGCATGCATGTAGCCGAACAGCATAGAGAACTGACCAACGCGGAACTCGCGATGCGCCTGGCCCTTTTGATCGTCATCAGCGCCGGTACCGCCCTGCTGCTGGGGACGGCCGGACTGGATGCCCGGCAACAGGTCGCCACGGGTGTGTTTCTGGCAATCATACTGGGCACCCTTTTCTTCTGGACCTTTCGGCTGTCCATCGCATTTCTGGGCGTGGCGGTCCTTATTGCTTCGCGCTCACTCAGCATTCCCGCGTTCGTCGAGTCGGCCTCGTTACCGGTCATCCTATTTCTTGCGGGCATGATGGTCATTGCAGGGGCTCTGCGCGACCTCGGGTTTTTCACCTGGGTGGTCCAAAGCATCCTGTCCCTTCCGAGGATGACCGGGCGCAAGTTCATGGTGACTCTCGCACTTGCGTCGGCCCTGCTGGCCTGTGCCGTCGACGAAGTCACTTCCATCATCCTTATCACCATTTTGGTGTTTCAGGTGTGTGGGCGCCTCAAGCTCGACCCGGTGCCCTATGTCATCATGTGCGTGCTCTGCACGAATGTGGGCAGCGCGGGCACCATGCTTGGCAATCCGGTGAGCATCTACATTGGCGCCAAGGCGGGGCTCACTTTTCAGGACTTCATCGTGTGGGCCTTTCCAATCATGCTCGTTACGTTGGGCATAACGATCATGTTAACCGTGTTGTGGTTCCGCAAGGAACTCCGCGAATTCGATGAGAAACTGCAGGAGCGCCTCGAGCGCAATCTCAGCCTTGCGCCGAAGGTGACGGTACCCTACAAACGCAGCCTATTGTTTCTCACGGTCACGGTGCTGTTCATCGCGTCGCATCATTTTCTGGAAGAGCTTTTCCATCTCGAGCGGAACAGCATCCTGCTCGTGGCGCCGCTGGTCTGTGCGGGCGTAATCATGATCGTGCGCCGCGATCGCGCCCGGCATTATGTCGAAAACGACGTGGACTGGTGGGAACTGCTTTTTTTCATGCTTCTTTTCGCCATCGCTGGCACACTCGAATACACCGGTGTGACCGCATTCATGGCCGAGCACTTCCAGCGGGGGTTTGGAACAGACCTCGCCTTCCTTGTGCCCGTCGTCATGGTGATAACGGCGCTGGGCTCGGCGTTTGTCGACAATGTCATCTTCGTTGCCGCATTCAGTCCTGTGATTGTCGAGTTGGGCACCGTTGTTCAGCCCATGCCGCTGTGGTGGGCCTTGTTGTTCGGTGCGTGCATCGGCGGCAATATCACGATGATCGGCAGCGTGGCCAATATCGTGGCCCTCGGGATGCTCGAGAAACAGTACCGCACGCATATGAGCTTCTGGCGATGGTTGAAAGTGGGCGTCGTGGTCGCGCTCATCGCAGGCGTGGTCGCGTGGGCCTTGATCATGCTGGCCGCGCCCTTCATGCCCGACGCACTGCCGGCCGGCCTCTGAGCACACCGGTAATTTGCCCAGGCCTCTTGCTGTGGCATGGTTTCCTGACCATGCCATTCTTGCGACCGACAGGTCTCCAATGCCTACACGCCTTTCGAGCAGCCCACTATGGCTTCGGCCGTCACAGGCAGG
>SLSB01000567.1 GCA_007130675.1 Candidatus Hydrogenedentota bacterium
CCCCTATTGAAACCAGGACAGATGTGCGAGAAAGATGCGAGAATTCAACCTCGGGCACGCACGGGAGGCATGATAGACCCATGACAACGATACGCAACTTGGATTACGAGTGTTATCTGGACGCCGCGAAGCGCCACGCCGGATATCAGGAAGAGTGGCTGAAAACCGGTTATGCCCCGCGTGGGTACTACCTCAAGGACTTTTGCCTGATACGGGAAGGCGATACGTGGCATTTGTTTCACATCGCGGGCACGCCCGGGGTGTCCTGTTGCCTGCCCGGAAACGAGATCTGGTTCGGGCACGCGGCCACGACCGACTTCTGCACCTGGACGACCCACCTGCCTTGCTTCTACATTGACCCCGGCGGCTGGGATTGCGGCCACGTATTCGCGCCGTACGTCATCGAGCATGGCGGGAAGTACTGGATGTTCTACACGGGCTGCTCCATCGAGAACACGCAACGCATCGGCGTGGCCGTCTCGAACGACCTGTTCACCTGGGAGCGCGCCAGCCCCCGGCCCGTCATCCGGCCCGAGAAATATCCCTGGGCGTTCTGTCCCACGGAAAACGGAGCGCCGTGCCGGGACCCGCATGTCGCGCGGGTGGGCGGCGAATTCTTCATGTACTACACAGCAGTGACCAAAGAGGGACGCGCCTGCGTGGCGCGCGCGGTTTCCACAAACCTGCTCGAGTGGACCGATTGCGGGCCCGCCTACTTGGCGCCGTCGCTCGCGCATTGCGAATCGAGCAATATGCAGCGGCTCGGCGATACCTACCTCCTGTTCTTCGGCGGACATTACGAATACTGGAGCTACGTCGTCTCCGACAATCCACAACACTGGCCCGAGCAGGAGCCGCTCCCGTTGAAGAAGGGCGTTACCGCCATGGAAGTGATCGCAACGAAGGATATGCGCTGGCTCGTGGCCTACTTCAAATTGCGGAACATGCGGCTGTTTCTCGGCGTTATCGACTGGTCCGATTCAACGCCCGCGATCAACGAAATTGCCTCGCCGGAACCGTTGGCAGACTTTGGACTTTGACCTCGGAATCAGAGCGTAGAGGCGTAAGTTCCGAACGGTACCGCCCTATCCGACCCGGGCTATCTCGGCAAAGCGCGCGCCATCAACGCCCATATCGCCTTCGTCGTTGTACTCGAGTATCTCGAACGCGAGCCGCGTGTCTCCCGCCGGCAGCTCGACGTCCGTGAACGTCCATTTGGCGTTCCATTCCGGGAACTCTTTCTCATAAGTCTTGCCGCCGATCGCGATGCGCGCGCGGCCCGTGGACCTGCGATCGAGCGTCACCAGGCTGACATAGTAGCGGCCCGGTTGCTCGATGTGCAGTGCCCAATGCGCGGCTCGCACGTTATACCAAGTGTCCGTTCCGCGCCAGTCCTGCGACGTGAGCAGCGTGGGGTTTTCGTAATCCGCATTCACATGTATCCGCACCGGATGATAGCCCCGCGACGCCGAAACGTCTTCCAGCCATTCCTCGTAGAGCTGCCGCATGTCAACGACAAGGTCCGGGTGTTCGCCGGCGATGTCGTTCTCTTCGCCGGGATCGTCGATGAGATCGTACAATTGCTCGCCATCCACCAGCTTGTAGCGGGGGCCGATCACCGCGGCGTTGCGGAACGGCTCCGGCTCGTCGCCGCGATGCCATTGCTGGAAAATGTGCCGTTCCGGCCACTCCTCGCCGTCGATTTCCCCGGTCATCAGCGGCATGAGATCACGTCCGTCGATGGCGCGGTCATCGGGCAATGGCAGCCCGCACATCCCGAGGACCGTGGGGAAGAAATCGACATGCGCGCCGAATTGGCGGATGTCCCTGCCGCCCGGCAGCTTGCGGGGCCAGCGGATCAAGCACGGTACGCGGATGCCCGCTTCGTATACCGTGGTCTTCCGGCCGCGAAGGCCCGCCGTGTACCGATCGGCGCCCGGACTGAATTGGCCGCCGTTCGAGCTCAAAAACATGACGAACGTGTCTTCACTCAATCCCAGTTCGTCGAGTGTGTCGAGCAACCTGCCCACATTTTCGTCGATGTTCTCGACCATCGCGTAGACTCGAGCCGTTTCTTCATCCAATCCCATGTCGCGGTAGGGTTGAATGTAGCGATCGTGGATGATGAGCGGCGTATGAGCGGTGTTCGTTGGGACAAATACGAAAAACGGTTCGTGCTGGTGTTTTTCGATAAACGTGATTGCTTCATTGGTAAACACGTCGGTGCAGTAGCCCGCATACTTCCGTTCTTCACCGTTGTGCTGCAGGATGGGATTGAAATAACTCGTCATGATGGGCTCGTGGGGCTGAGCGATGCCCCCGCCCCGATGAACCACGCTCTCGTCGAAGCCCTTGTCAATCGGACGCATGGGATAGTTGTCGCCCAGGTGCCATTTGCCGAATATGCCCGAGCGGTACCCTGCTTCACGCAGCGCCTCGGCCACCGTGATCTCCGAGGCGTCCATCATGGACCGGCCCATATAGGTATCAACAACGCCGGTGCGGAAGTTGTATCGTCCCGTCATAAAACCCGCGCGTGTTGGAGAGCACACCGGGGTTGTATAGAAGTTTGTGAAACGGACACTCTCGGTGTAGAACTTGTCGATGTGCGGCGTGCGCACGTGGGGATTGCCGTGACAGCCCAAGTCGCCATACCCGTGGTCATCCGTCATGATCACCACGATGTTCGGCCGCTTCTCCCGGTCTTCCGGGGTTCGATTTGCGGAGGAGACCGGCTGAGCGCCTGGTGCGCCCAGTCCGGCAGCCGCGAGCCCCGTCGCGCCCAGAAACGTCCGCCGTGTCACACTGGCCATGATCGTGCCGCCCTTCATTTCGTTTGGATTCGACGCACCTGGATACACACCGCCGCCAGTATATCCAAAACGAGACCAAGCGGCCAAAACGCCGAAAAGCGGCGACTCATTTTGCACGGTTGTGTGAACGTGTGACCAATGGGAAGGAGGTCCCTCGCAGCATGATCACGGGCGCAACCCCTTCACGCTCCTTCACGATATTGTGGAATTGGGACGCGAGGCAAGGCACATGCCCATGTTCAGGTTTCAGGCGGCAAAACAATGTCATCTCGAGGCGCTGGCTCCGCATCACCGAGTTCAGCAAGCTCGAGTAAACGTGCGTCTTCCAAGTCTACGGGTCTTCCAGACGCGCGTTTCGATCGAATCAAATCCGCTTTCGAGACAATGAAGAAATCCTGCCCCTGAAATGTCACGGTCACGCGATTCGACCACGCATCCGAAAAGCTCAGGCCCGGCGTAGAGGTTTGCACATCGACGCGTAGGCGGTCCTTGAAGATGGTAATTTCATTGGCGAGGATTTCCTGCCAGGACGTCAATTCCGCTGTGCTGAGGCCGGCCTCGAGCAGCGCCTCGAGTAAGCGCCGCGCGTTCTCGCGCGTGGCCTCGATCAGGATGTCCAGGTCAAAGGTGGTCCGTGGAACGCCATGCAGAACCGCGGCAATTCCCCCGATCACGACGTACTTCACGTCATGGCGCTGAAACGACCTGAATACGCCCTGGAGCCGGTTCAGCATGTTTTTTCTCCATCAATGAGGGATTGACCGACACGGCAATATCCGTCAACTCACACAGCAGTTGCATGCGTTCGGCCATCTCGAGGGACTGAAACCACCGGGCCTTCGCCTCCGGCGTTTCATCCTGTCGGTCATGCGATATTGCACTGCTGCTCTTCATGCCATCACTATAGTGCAGAACGCAGCCATTTTCCAGCGCATAACCGCCGCATACAGAACATAGACAGGCACCCTCTTCACTCCTCGCCCTCAGACAAAAATTTGGAATCCGTTACCGGTCGTGGTGTAACGTGGCGTATAGCGCGTGAAACTCCCGCGCAAAAACCGGAAATCGTGCCAAACGGGAAATGCCAATAAAGAAATTGAGGAGGCAACCCATGCCTGTGTTTGTACGTCAGACCGCGATGACTGCTTATTATTGTCTGCTTGCGGGATTCCTTGTTGCGGGGACGGCGCTGGCAAGCCCATCCAACCCGCTGCCGGGCGCGCCGCAGGATTATCTCGAGGATATTGGACCGGCGCTGGTATATCCGGTGTCGTCGCCGCTCGAGGATGGGCCCTACTCGGTTTCCATCAACGGCGAGCCTCTGCCCATTGCGCCCGCGGGTCAAATCGAGCCCGCCTACTATGTGCGATTCGAGGCAAAGGAGCCGCTTACGCTCGATATCCAGGCGGAGTTGCCGGAGAATCACGTCCTCAATTTACAGCCTGCGCGTTA
>SLSB01000149.1 GCA_007130675.1 Candidatus Hydrogenedentota bacterium
GAGTTGGCTTGCCGGTATCGGGGTATTGGTATTAGACACGTGTAAGGCGCTCGGCGCCGGGAGGGCATCATGGATCTCAGCCGGTTCAAATGGCCCATCATTATTCTGGTCGTCATTGGTTTTTTCTGGCTGCTCAGCAGCCCGGGGATCGAATTCATGCACAATAGATTCACCTCGGTGACACCGGGGCAGGACGAAAAAGTGGACAAAGCCACCGAAGCGGGACTGAGCCGCCTCGGCGGTTTTTTGGTCATGACGTTTCGCTACGAAAAGGGCTATCAGGTGCTGACCGACGCCAGCACGATGTATCCCCAAGGTCAAAACTTCTGGCACAACCAGTACCGCATGGCCAAGTGTCTGGAAAAAATGGGTCGCGTGCCGCAAGCGCTCTTGACCCTCGACATGCTGCACGCCAACAACATTCACGCCCTCGATAGCCGTATACCGCCGCGGGATGTGCTGAAACTGCGCATTGACAAACTGCAGGAAGTGCATGGCCTGGGCGAGATTCAGTAAGGGCGCCGTGACCCAACGCATTGCTGGCCGCATCCCCGTCCTCGAGTGTCTGCGAGCGCGAAAACGTGCCGCGCGCCGGTTGTGTGTCTTGGCTTCAGCGAAGGGCTTGGAAGCTATTCTCGATGCCGCAGGCGGTGTTCCCATCCAGGAATGCTCGCGCAATGAACTGGATGCCCTGGTCGAAGGGACCGTGCATCAGGGGGTGGTGCTCGAGGCCGAGCCGTTGCCGCGCATGGACGAGAAGCAATGGCTTGCCCAAACCCTTCCCGCGGACGCCGTGGCCGTGGTGCTCGATGGGGTCGAGGACCCGCACAACTTCGGGGCGATCGTGCGTTCCGCATCGGCGCTGGGCGCGCATGGCGTGTTTTTCGCCAAACGCCACGCGGCGCCCCTGTCCGCGGCGGCCCTCAAGAGCGCGGCGGGGGCCATGGAATACATCGACTTGGTCGAGGTCACCAACATTGCCCGAGCGCTCGGCGCCCTAAAAGAAGCAAACTTCTGGGTGGCGGGATTCGATGCCGGTGCGCCGCAAACCCTGTGGGAAGCGGATCTCGGGGGAAAGCTCGCACTGGTCATCGGCAGCGAAGGCAAGGGCATGCGGCGGCTGGTCCAGGAAACCTGCGATTTTCTGGTGCGCATACCGCTTGCGGGTGCGATCACTTCGCTTAACGCTTCGGTGAGCGCGGCCATCGCCCTGGCCGAATGCCGCCGCCGGCGGTGCCCAGGTCAACCGCTGCCTGAATGAAATTCTTTCGTTTCCTCGGTAAAATGCACGGAAAGGCACTTCATATGGCGGGGAGCCATTCATGAATATTCTGGGAATTGGCGGTTATTCGCACGACTCGGCCGCGGTGCTGGTGTGCGACGGCGAACTGGTCGCGGGGGTTGCCGAAGAGCGCCTGACCCGCGTCAAACACCAGGGGGGCATTCCCCACAAGGCAATCCAGTATTGCCTTGATACAGTGGGGCTCATGCCGGATGATATCGCCCACATCGGCTGCTACATGCGGCCGGGCATGCGGCTTGTGCGGCGCGTTCCCTACCGCCTGCTCCAGATGTTGCGGAGCCCGAGATACTCGGCCGCGTACATCGGCTATGAGTTTGCGCATAACGCACAATATGTGGCGGGACTGCGAGCCCTGCGCGGCCGCAACACAAGACTGCATTTCATGGAGCATCACCCCGCCCACGCCGCCAGCGCGTTTCTGGTAAGCCCGTTCGACCGCGCCGCACTGTTGACCATCGACTACATCGGCGAATGGCCGGTCACCTGGGCCGGTATCGGCGAGGGGACGCAGGTCCGCCGGTTGTTCTCTGAGTCGTACCCGAATTCGCTCGGGGTGTTCTACACGGCCATCACCGACTACCTCGGGTTCCTGCGCGCGAGCGATGAGTACAAGGTCATGGGCCTGGCCTCATACGGCCAGCCCGAGTATCTGGACGAGTTCCGCAAGATCGTGCGTTTCGAGCGCGGGGGGCGCTACCAGCTCGACCTGTCCTGGTTCCAGTGCCATTACCTTCCGGGGTCGCGCCACGGGTACTTTTCGAAACAGTTCCTCGATCGTTTCGGGCCCCCGCGAAACAAGGGCGAGAGCATCGAAGACCGTCACGCCAACATCGCCGCATCCGCACAGGCGGTCCTCGAGGAAACCGTGCTGCATATCGCCCGGCATGTGCATGAAGAAACCGGCCTGACAGACCTCTGCATGGCCGGTGGGGTTGCGCTCAACTGCGCCATGAACGGCCGCCTCTTACGCGAGTCGCCGTTCGAGCGCGTCTACGTGCAGCCCGCGGCCGGTGACGACGGCATCGCCATCGGCGCGGCATTCCAGCTCTACCACGACCTTACCGGCGCCGAGCGCTGCTTTGTCATGAACGACGCGCGCATCGGCCCCGAGCATGCCGACGGCAAGATCCGCAGTTTCCTCGATTTGGCTAAGATCCCCTACGAAACTCCGCAGGATGTGACCGTGCGCGCGGCCGAACTGATTGCGGACGGCAACATCGTCGGCTGGTACCAGGGCCGCATGGAATTTGGCCCGCGCGCACTCGGAGCGCGCAGCATTCTCGCCGATCCGACCCGCCCCGAAATGAAGGATCTGCTCAACAAGCACGTAAAACACCGCGAAGAGTTCCGGCCTTTCGCGCCAAGCTGTCTCGAGGAACGCGCCCAAGAATATTTCGAAGGATGCGCCGCCCCATCGCCGTTTATGCTGTTTGTGTACCCGGTACGGCCGGACAAGCATCGAGAAGTGCCTGCCATCACCCATGTGGACGGCACGGCGCGGGTGCAGACGGTCTCGCGCGAAACGGACCCGCTCTACTACGGCCTGATCGAGGCATTCTCGCGATTGCGCGGCGTGCCGATGGTCCTCAACACCTCGTTCAACGTCATGGGCGAGCCGATCGTCAACTCACCCGCCGACGCCATCCGGTGCTTCTACACAACCGGGATGGATGCCCTTGTCATCGGCAACCATATCGTCGCGAAACGGTAAGGTAGCCGGCCGGTCTATGAGTGGGGATTGATGGTAAACGTCTGTCCGACGGGCGGCGGCAGAAACGGTGCGTATTGGCCCCTGCGGGCCCGGTATACCAGCCAGACGAAGTGGGGATCGTCAAGCGGCCGGTCGAAACGGTAGATGACCTCCAGCGGCTTCCCATCTCTGGTTGCGTCGCTGATCTCGATCGTCACATCGCTCAGGTATACCTTGTCCCCAAATGCAAAGGGATGGGCGTTGTCGCGCACCAGAAACCACTGGAATCCGTTTTCCGGTCGCACCCGCACACTGCGTTCATCAATGCGGGTGATGGTGTGAGGTTCGGGCATGAGATTATTGGCCGAAAGTGTGCGGATACGCGCGGGCACGGGCATTCCCAAGGCCTCGCGCACCACGAAGAAGTAACTGGTGAAAAAAACATTCGGCGCGTTGGCGATCACGAGGGTCCTGTTCTCGATATCGTCTGGCAGCGGCGCCGTGACAACGGACTCCTCAATGACGTCGCCGAGAGTCGCAAATGCCAGGATGCGTGTAGGCAAGAGCAGCGGCGCGAGAACCACGTGCACCAGCACGAGGAATATGGTGACCAGCGGCGCGAATGCGCGCGCGAAACTGGCTTGGTTCCACATCTCGCGGCGCTCCGAGCGCGCATAGAGATACTGTGCCAGCAGTCCGAACGCTCCGATACCCGGCCAGAGCAGCAGCCGATCCGAGGGAAACGCCGCACAGGCCGGAAGCAGCGAAAGCCCCATCCCCAGCGCCCAGAACCGTATCCGCGCGTCGTAGCGGAACATCGGCGCAAACACCACCGCAAGCACCGCAAACAAGAGCAGCCCTCCGCCCCACAACAGCCACTGGCCTGACGGCGGCAACACAATGTGGATATCCGACGGCGGCAGGCCCCATTGCCCCAGAAACAACACCGGCGCGCGGTGAAACACCTGCTGTACAAACGCGACCGGCGACAACAGCGGGTCCGTGTAGGTGGCCGACCCGGAAATGCCGTGCCCGAGCATCCGGTACACCAGCCGCCACACGACAACGGCGCCCCCATAAGGCAGCACCGAGAGGACGCGCGTTATCAGGCGCCCGGGGTCCAAGAACACGGCGTACGCGAACAAGTACGCGCACGCGGCAATGCCGGATTCCTTCGCCAGGAGGCTGATGCCGAGCGAAAACAGTGCGACTGTCAGCCACTCGTTGCGGCCTTCCTCGCGCCATTGAATGTGGCAC
>SLSB01000147.1 GCA_007130675.1 Candidatus Hydrogenedentota bacterium
AACGGCGCTGATGCAGACCGCGAGCACATTTACGAACGCCGGGTGGGATTTTGCCGAGGTCTGGTACATGCTGTCCGGCGGTTCATATCCGTACCTGAGCAACCTGCCGCAATCCACGGTCCCCGATGTGTCGAACATGGACGAAGCCGACGCGATTGCGGCGCTCGAGGCCGCGGGCTTTTCGGCGTACGTCTCGTATGCACACAGCGAGACCATTCCCGAGGATTCCGTGATTAGCCAGAGTGTGCCGGTCGGCGAAAGCATCAACAGCGGCGCGCCGGTGCTTCTGGTGGTGTCGATTGGCCCCGGGCCGGTTCCCATTTCCAGTATTGAAGAACTCCAGAGCATCGGCAATGACGCGGACTATCCGCTCGACGGCGACTATGTCCTCACGCAGGACATTGATGCCTCGGGCACCGCGGGTTGGAACAGCGGCGCCGGGTTTGACCCGATTGGCACGTGGGTCGAGAACCATCCTCAATTTGCGTTCACCGGCACCTTTGACGGGCAGGGCCATGTCGTCACCGGTCTGGTCATTAACCGGCCCGGAGAGGACTTTGTGGGCTTGTTCGGTGCTGTCAGTGAAGATGGCGTTGTCCAGAACGTCGGGCTCGAAGGCGGCTCCGTGACGGGGAAAGAGAATGTCGGCGGTCTGGTGGGCTTGAATTACGGCGGCACGGTGTCCGCGTGTTACGCGACAGCCGCGGTTACGGGGACATCGGGTGTCGGCGGCCTCGTGGGCGTGAATATGGTGGGCACGGTATGGGAAAGCTACGCCACGGGTAATGTGACGGGCTCGGAGTACCTCGGCGGCTTGGTGGGGATTAACTGGGGCGGCATTGTATCGCAAGCCTATGCGATGGGCGCGGTATCGGGTGACCGGTATATCGGCGGCCTGGTGGGCTGGAACGCCGGAATCACGGTGTCCCAATGCTACGCGACGGGCACGGTGGCGGGAAAATTGGATGTCGGCGGCCTCGTGGGCCTGAACGGCGGCACGGTTGAGAATTCGTTCTGGGACACCGAGTCCAGCGAGACGACCGAGTCCGACGGCGGAACGGGTAAGACTGAGGCTGAAATGCAGACCCTGAGCACCTTTACCAACGCGGGCTGGGATTTCGTCGAGGTCTGGTACATGCTCGAGGGCGGGTCGTATCCATATTTGTGGAATGTCCCGCACCCATAATCAATAAACCACGTTTGCCGACGCCTGTGCCTTGCTTTTCCGGTCCAACGGAGGGCGGGGTTTCCAGCCCGCCCATTAGTCGCTGGCGGGTGAAATCCGCCCTCCGGTTGACTCGGGGAACCTGCGAAAAGAAGTGCCGCCGCTGCCTCATACCGTTTCCGAAAGGGAGAACAAGGATGGCGGCCCTGCCGGTCCGCCGTTGTTTATGGGCGGGCTGGAAACCCCGCCCTCCGTTCAAGAAGGTCTTTGTCGGGGTTGTTTGCGAGCAATCGGGTAAGCTGCGCGCGGCGTGAATGCGCGACGCAGCGGGGACCATCCGGAAAAGGTGCTAGCGGCGCTGCTTCTCGCTACGGGGCGCGGTCTTGCTGTGCCGGGCTTGCCGGGGGCATGTGGCCGCGCCATGTGTAGCTCGCGCGAACGTATTCGGCCAGCCGTTCCTGGAAATCGGCGGCGAGTTGCCGCTCGCCACTCACGGAGACCTCGCGGGTGGTGGCGGCTACGCGGAACAAGCGTGAATCGCCGTCGCCCGGCGTGGGCACTTGTCCAAAGGCCTGAACCGGTGGTTGCCATGTGAAACGCCAGTTCCCCGAGCGCACCGAGAGCTGGAACGGCTCAGCCATCATCGAGACCGGGTCTTTCCCGACCGGGCCAAGCAGGAAACTGCGCCCGTCAATGCTTTCATCGAGTTCGATCCCGGCTACGCGCGCCAGGGCGGGCACGACGTCCTCGATAGCCACGATGTAGTTGCGGTTTTCGCGCGGTACGTCGGGCACATAGACCGCGATGGGCGTCCGGAGCATTTCTTCTGACAAATCCGGGGGCACGCGCTTGCCGTCTCGGGCAAAATGCATCGCGTAGGGCGACATGAGCAGAATGCATGTGTTTGCCTGGAACTCCGACTCGCGAATGCTCTGGACCAGACCACCGATCACGGTATCCATATGTGCAAGAGCGGTATCGTAGACGTCAATATCTCTGGGGGAATCGGCATTATCGAGGTAGTTCGTGCCATACCGCTCCTGGACCGTCAAGTCGGCCAGCTCGCTCGCGCGCAGGAACACCATGAACTTTACATCGCGATGGTCTTCCATCCATTCGAGGACATCGTCGGCCGTACGTCGACTTCCTCCGGTAGCGCCCTCGGTGATGTACGCGGCATCAAACCAGTCGAAACCAGCCTCGAACCCGCTGCCGAAATAAAGGTCGCCCCGGTGTTCGCCCTCGGTGAAGGCCGCGGTGGCGTAGTGGTGGTCGCGAAGCAAGGCCGCAAGGGTATCGGAGCCGGACGGAAGTGGCCCGGCTCTTGGCCCGAAGTATCCGTGACAGATTGGGTTGACGCCCGTAAACAGCGTCATGTAGGCCGCGCTGGCATCGGGACAGGGCGAATACCCGTATGGAAATGCGACGGAGCTGTTCATGAAGCGGTCGAGCAGTGGCGTGGTGCGGCGAGCGTATCTGTTCGCGGACATGTGCGCCGGACTCAGCCCGTCAATGCCGATAATGACGAGATTTGGAGGCGTCTCGTCGGTACGTTCCTGATGCAGCAGAGGTCCCGCCAGGAGTAGTTGGTTGTCGGACCGCACCACCGGCGTGAATCCGAGCAGGCGCATCCAACTGGGGGCCGGTTCTTGGGTCCAGAAGACCGTACAGCGAGTGGCGTCGGCGGGAACATCCTCGGCGGGCACGTGCATGACCGCGAACCCGTTCTGGCGCAACGAAACCGCCATCCGGACGCGCGTGGTCTCGGCGCCATGAACCCACACGTTTACATAAGCGCGTTCGAGTGCATTCTCGCGGCCGGCGCCGGGCGGAATTGCCCACCGCAACGTCAGCGCGCGATCGCCATACAGAGGCAGTTCGTATTGGGCCATGGCACCCTCGGAAATGGTGCGTGCCTCGGCGTAGGTATGGCCAACCCGGTACATGGCCGGCGACGACGTGGCCAGTGGCCGGGCGGCCTCGATTCCAGTGTGCCACCGGTGCAGTCCGGTCAGGGCAACCGCCGCGGCGATGCAGCCCGCGCCCACCCAGCCCAGAATGTGCAGGCGGCCCGAGGGCTCGCAGTAGAGCGCGGTGTAGAACGAAAACAGCTTGAGTATCCCGTGCAGTCCTAGAAACGCGGCCAGGAATACCAGTGGCGCGGCTCGGGCCAGGGTCGGATCGGGCCAGGGTATCTCGATGCGCATGAGAAAGGGCAACAGCACCAGCACCGCGCCATGCGACAGGCTCTCCGCCAGCAGAAACTTCCCCGAGCGCGTGGGTTTGAGCGCCTTCACGAGCGCCACAAACAGTATCTGGGCGGTCACGTAGCCTCCGGCGATTCCCAAGGCCAGGCGCAGCCCCACATCGAATGTCGGCGCAAACCCGAGAGCCGCCAGCAGGTTGTGGCCAAACGCTCCGGCAATTGCCGCCGAAAGCCCCAGCGTCAGTAGATACACCGCAATCACGTGTCCGCGCCGCGCTCCTTTGTTGTGACGACCCCAATCCTTTGGTATTATCGGGATTGTGCTCGGGAAACCGAAGGTTACGAACCGGAATATTAACATTCGTGGCCGATTGGAGGCCAGTTTAGCATGTTACAGTCAATGTTGCGTTCCCTGTTCGGGACAAGCAGCGAGCGCGAACTCAAGAAAGTGGCGCCCCTGCTCGACGAGGTCCGCCAGCGCGAGGCGCTCATGGTCTCGCTGCCCAACGACCGCCTGCGCGCCAAAACAGGCGATTTCAAGGAGCGTCTGGCCCAGGGAGCAGACCTCGACGACATCCTCCCCGAGGCGTTCGCGGCGGTGTGCGAGGCCTCGAAACGCGTCGTAGGCATGCGGCCTTTCGACGTGCAGGTCCTCGGTGGCGTCGTGCTCCACAACGGCGGCATCGCCGAGATGGTCACGGGCGAAGGCAAGACCCTCGTCGCGACCATGCCCATCTACCTCAATGCGCTAACCGGCAAAGGGGTGCATCTGGTTACAGTCAATGATTTCCTGGCCCGCCGCGACTCGGAATGGATGGGGCCGATATACCAGTTTCTCGGTCTGACCACGGGATTGATTCAGCACGATATGG
>SLSB01000006.1 GCA_007130675.1 Candidatus Hydrogenedentota bacterium
ATCTGGTGGGCGCACCGGCCGATTGTGGACAGTCCCGAGGTCCCGTCCTACGACTGGCCGTATTTCAAATACTCGGGGCCGCTCTCGTTCGCGTGGGGGCACACGCTGACGCCCATGTCCGTGTACGCGCCGGAAGTGGACAAGACGTTCTTTGTATACGGCGGCGACACCGGCCCGCAAGACCGGTATCTGATGGCCATGATCGGGTACTACGATCATGCAAACCACCGAGTGCCGAAACCGACGATTGTGCGCGATCAGCGCGGCGTGGACGATCCCCACGACAACCCCAGCCTCGCCATTGACGAAGACGGCCATATCTGGGTGTTTGTTGCGGGACGCGGCCGCCGCAGGCCGGGGCAGATATTCAAGAGCGAGGAGCCCTACTCGATCGACCGGTTCGAGCTGATTATCGAGCGCGAACAGACCTACTCGCAAATCTGGCCCGTACCCGGCGAGGGTTTCCTGCATCTCCTCACGTTATATACCGACGGACGCGAGCTCTACTGGGAAACCAGCAGAACCGGCGACGATTGGACCCCGCAACCGGCAGAAGACCTGCCCAAACTCGTGGGTTTCGGGGGGCATTACCAAGTCAGCCGCGTTGAGGGGACCAAGGTCGGCACCGCGTTCAATTATCATGCCGGCCGCAGCGTCGACCGCCGCACCAATCTCTACTATATTCAGACCACGGATTTCGGCGAGACCTGGACAACCGTCGACGGAACCCCGGTCCAAACCCCGCTGGATGAGGTGCACAACCCCGCGCTCATCACTGACTATGAGGCCCAGGGTATGGTGGTGTATCCGAGCAAACTGTTGTTCGACGATGACGGCCACCCCGTCATTCTCTACATCACGAGTTTCGGCGCTTCGCCGGCCCCCGAAAATGATCCGCGGGTCTGGCGGATGACGCGGTGGACCGGCGAGGAGTGGCGAACGACCCCGATTACTACATCGGACCACAATTACGATATGGGCAGCCTGTACGTCCAGGACGGTAAATGGACGCTGATCGCGCCCGCGCTGCCGGGACCGCAGCCGTACTTTACCGGCGGCGAGGTCGGCGTGTGGAGCACCACCGACCCCGACCGGGAATGGTGGCCCATCGAACGGCGGGTCACGCGCGACAGCCTGTACAACCACTGCTACCTGCGCCGTCCGCACAACCCCACCGAGCCGTTCTTTGCGGTCTGGACGGACAGCGATTCCAGCCAGAACTCGATATCCCGGCTGTACTTCACAAATTCGACCGGCGACAAGGTCTATAAGCTGCCTTATGTGATGGACGAGGATTACGCGGAGCCGGTGTTGCTCGACCCGCCGACCCCGCCCGCACCTGAGGTGACCTGGCCGCAGTAACGCGCTCTTGTCAATGTGTGGTTGCAAGGAGACGCTTTCGTGCGGTCATGTATCGAGGCGGCCGGTGTAAAACACAGGAGATTCAGTCGATGACACATCCAACGCGGCGCAGTTTTTTGAAGCAGAGTGTGGCGGGGGCCTTGGGGGCCGCGGCAGCACCGATGGTCCTTCCTTCGGGCGTACTGGCCAGCGCGGGCAATCCCGGCGCGAACGATCGCATCATCATCGGCGGTATTGGCGTAGGCTCGATGGGCATGAGCCACATGCGCGCCTTTTCGGGCTATGATAACGTCCGCATCGCCGCGGTAGCCGACGTCGACACAGGGAGGGCCGAGGCCGCCGCCGCCGGGCTGAATGCGGACGCCTACCGGGACTACCGCCACATCCTTGACCGGGACGACATCGACGCGGTGATCATCGCGACCCCGCACCATTGGCATGCCTTGCAGACGATCCACGCGGCACAGGCAGGGAAAGACATCTACTGCGAGAAGTGTTTTTCGCACACCATCCGCGAAGGGCGGCTCATGGTCGAGGCGGTCGAGAAATACGGCCGGGTATTGCAGACCGGGTCGCAACAGCGCTCGGGCGAGAGGGAATACACCGGGTGCATGCTGGTGCGCAATGGCCGCATCGGAAAAGTCGAGCGCGTAGTGACCCACCACTACCTCAGCCCGTGGGTGAACGGTCTGCCCGAAGAACCGGTTCCCCCGGGACTCGATTGGGACATGTGGTGCGGGCCGGCTCAGCCGCAACCCTACAATCACCGCCTGACGGCCATTACCGAGCAAACCCGGTACCGCGGGTGGTACTCGATGCGGGCGTTTGGCGGCGGCGAAATGACGTGTTTCGGTCCGCACGGACTCGACATCGTACAGTGGGCCCTGGGCGCGGACGAGAGCGGCCCCGAGGAAATCTGGACCGAAGGCGAGCCGTTTCAATCCGTGATTTACCGGCCCGACACATATCCTGACCAGCCGTGCATGCAATGCAGCACCGATCTCGAGGGGCTTTACCCCAAGATCTTCTTGCGGTTTCCTGGCGGCGCTATCGTGGAGTTCGGCGAGGACATCAACTCGGGCGGCCGCTTCATTGGCGAGCACGGCACCATCACCATCAAGCGCAATGACTTGAGTTCGGATCCCGAGGGGTTAATCGAAGAGCCGCTGGAAGACCCAGAGGTCGAGCTCTATCGCAGCGAGCACCATCACAGAAACTGGCTCGATTGCATTAAAACCCGGGAGAAACCCGTCGCGCATGCCGAGGTGGGCCATCGCGCCGCCTCGTTATGCCATCTCGGCAACATTGCCCGCTGGGTGAGCGAAGTGACCGGCGAGACCGGCAACCATTTGCAGTGGGACGCCCAGGCCGAGCGGTTCACCAACTCCGAGTGGGGCAACCATTTTCTCGACCGGCCCCGCCGCGCGCCATACGACTTACCGTCGACAATCTGACAGTCATGCGACATGCCGGGCACGGGTTACGCAGTCGGCACATCGGAGCCGCTGGACGCGAGCACGGCAATCCGTGCTGTGGCCCTCCGATCGCCTTTCTGCCTTCCCTCTGCTGTGGCATGGTTTCCCGGCCGCGCCACCTGTCTGCCGCAGGAAGGATCTCCCGGCCGATCAGGTCTCAACGCAGAGGCGCTGAGATCGCCGAGGTACGCAGAGAGAACCCGGGCCTCTCGCGTCCTTTCCATATGGCCTTCAAAATCTGCGTCCATCTGCGTAATCTGCGGATGGCCTTCTTACCGACTTCGGCAGAATGCACGAGAAGGCCCTACAAATGGTTACCCCCATTTATTTATGTTCATGCCTGGTCCACATGCCATCGGAGAAGACGTATGTTGTACCATCTTTGACAGAAATCGCTTGGGGAAGTTCTGAGGAAGAAACGCCTTCGCGGCCTAACCCCTCCACCGACTCCACTTCAATCAGAGAGCCTTCGGCGAAAATCTTCACTTTCCCGGCCTCGACATCATTGTAATAATCGAACCTCCCATCTCCGTCAAGGTCGGTGGTATATACGCCGGACAGCATTTTCGAGCAAGTAACTCGATCAGGGCTGCCATCTTTGTTTACGTCTCTGAGTAGAAAACGGTATGGTTCACCCCCGATCCCGACCGTGAGTAAGAGGGTTTCCATGTAACCATCTCCATCCTCGTCCGCGTAAGTTAAGCTAAAGTCCAAGCCTGAATACTGGTCGGCAGGGGGTGGATGGATCAAGGACCATGAGGTAAGCTCTCCGTCGCTGTTCCTCTCAGAAACTTCCACGCATGGGATATCGAGATTCGGAGCCCTCTTGATATACTGAGCCTGTGCCGGAGGATTCTTATCTGGGGAACACGCACAAAGACTGACCAAGACTATCGAAGAAACCACTCGCCCAACGCTCCAGTGGACACACGTCATATTCACCTCCTCGCGGCGGGTGGTATCACCCCCCCGCTGTGGCGTGGTTTCCCGGCCGCGCCACTCTTCCGGCCACGCGGGCCCGCGTGGTCTCCAACGCATCACCACTGAGGATACTACACCCCAACCGCGAATCATATTCGTGGCACCTTCAAAATCTGCGTCCATCTGCGGATGGCCTTCTTACCGACCTCGGCCGCGTGCACGAAAAGGCCAGACAAATGTTTACCGTGGAGCTGTTGAAGAACCCCTCCAGCGTCCCGATGAATTGGCAATCGCTCGTGCATGTTCCGAGTCCTTCTCGGTTCGGTGGTGTCCCGAAGGGGCTACCTAGAATAGCCTGGGGCAGAGCGAAGCGTCGCCCCAGGAACACGGCCCCATAAGCGGAAGCCCTGTAGGGGCGTCCCGGACCCAACAAAAAGCAGATTCTCACACCTTCCTTCTAGTTCGCCCTTTCAGGGCTCA